>JAOBWQ010000435.1 GCA_025463425.1 Ilumatobacteraceae bacterium
GACACGTCACCGGCGCTCCAGCCGAAGATGCCGAGCATCTGCGGTGTGCGATGCCGAACTGCGTCGGCCGGATCGAGTGCGAGCGCCACGACTGCGGCGCCGTGGCGCGCCATCCGCAGCTCGCGCAGCAGGTTCATCCGATGGATCGCGAGGACCACCGGATCATCGGACGTGAACGACGTGCGCCACGCCGCGAAGAGCGGCGCACCGGCCACGGTGGCCGAGTCGACGATCTTTCCCGCCAGCTCGGCGAGCCGCGCCCAATCGACCTCGTCGCCGAGATGAGCGTGCGCCCAATTCGCCATGCAGTCGGCGAACGCGGCCGAGGCGCCTGCGCGCGAGAGGACGTCGGTGCTGTTCGTCCACGCCGCGCACACCGTGGTGGGAGCGAAGAACATCATCGCGCTGGCCACGACATCGCCGTCGACGTCGCCGAGCACACCGCCCCGACCGGCGAAGTAGAAGTCGATGCCCTGGAAGCCCAGCTCCGCGCCCTTCTTGTAGGTGGCGCCGTCGAGCATGAAGCCCGAGCTCAACCCACCGACCGCTGACGCGGTCGCCTCTGCTGTTGCTGTGCTCATCAGACCCCCGGAATGATCGCTAGAGCGTTCTTTCTAGTCGCGCAGCCGTCGCGCCGTCAATCCGGTCTGCCCGCGGCATGTGGCAACCTTGACCCGTGCTCGCCCGCCAGCCGTCCGTCCCCGTCATCGACATCAGCGGCATCGCGAGAGCCGGTGGACGTGACGAAGTCGCCTCGGCGATCGATCGGGCGTGCCGTGACACCGGTTTCTTCTGCGTCGTCGGTCACGGCATCGACCCCACGCTGCTGCCACGCATGGATGCTGCCGCTCGGGAGTTCTTCGCGCTGCCCGAAGCGGTCAAGGCCCGCATCGCGATGTCGGTCGGCGGCAGCGCCTGGCGGGGATGGTTCCCCCTCGGCGGTGAGGTCACCAACGGCGTCCCCGACCGCAAGGAAGGCCTGTACTTCGGCGAAGAGCTCGGCCCCGACGACGCCCGCGTCGCCGCCCGGCTGCCGCTGCACGGGGCCAACCTGTTCCCGGCCGAGGTGCCAGCCCTCGGGCCGGCCGTGCTCGAGTGGATGGCCGCTTTGATGTTGCTCGGACACGCGCTGATGTCGGCGATCGCTGTCGGGCTCGGACTCGACCCGGAGTGGTTCCGGCGCCACCTGACGGCCGACCCGACGGTGCTGTTCCGCATCTTCCGCTACCCCGACGCGGGTGTCGCCACCGTGGCCGGCACCGGCGAATGGGGCGTCGCCGAGCACACCGACTACGGCCTCCTGACGATGCTCGCCCAGGACGACCGCGGCGGGTTGCAGGTCGAGTCGCGCGACGGCTGGGTCGACGTCGCGCCGATCGAGGACTCGTTCGTCTGCAACATCGGCGACATGCTCGAGCGGATGACCGGAGGTCGGTATCGGTCGACACCGCATCGCGTGCGCAACACCAGCGGGCGCGACCGGCTGTCGTTCCCGTTCTTCTTCGACCCGAGTTGGAACGCTCGCATCGAGCCACTCCCCTTGGCCGACGAGCCCGTCGAGCATCGCCGGCGCTGGGACGGAGCCAGCGTGTTCGACTTCGACGGCACCTACGGCGAGTACCTGGTGGCCAAGGTCAGCAGGGTCTTTCCGGACCTCGTCCATGTAATCTGACGCCGTGTCAGATTCTCCCGCCACCGCACCGACGCTCAGCCGCGTCCCCATCATCGAGGGCTGGTTCACCGACGACGTGCACGCCCCGCACCTGATCGGATCGAAGTGTCCGCTGTGCGGCACGTTCGTGTTCCCGCCCCGCTCCGGTGACTGTCCCAGCCCGTTCTGCGATTCGACGACGCTGGAGCCCACACCGCTCTCTCGCCGGGGCAAGGTCTGGAGCTACACCGAGAACCGGTACACCCCTCCCCCGCCCTACGTGCCCACGGAGCCGTTCGAGCCGTACGCGCTGGCCGCGGTCGAACTGGAGGCCGAGGGGCTGGTCGTGCTCGGCAAGGTCGCCACAGGCGTGCTCGCGGCGGATCTGAAGGTCGGCATGGAGATGCAGCTGGAGCTCGACGTGTCGCACCGCGACGCCGATCACGAGTACATGGTCTACGTCTGGGCGCCGGCCAGGCCGTCGGCCGCGAGCACGGCCTCGGCCACGGCCTCGACAACCGATGGAGGCGCAGCATGAGCGGCGACAAGGACATCGCGATCCTCGGGGTCGGCATGCACCCGTGGGGCAAGTGGGGCCGCGACTTCACCGAGTACGGAATGGTCGCTGCGCGCGCTGCACTTGCAGATGCAAACATCAAGTGGACCGACATCCAGTACGTCGCCGGCGCCGACACGATCCGCAACGGCTATCCGGGCTTCATCGCCGGCGCGACGTTCGCCCAGAAGCTCGGCTGGAGTGGCGTGCGGATCAGCAGCAGCTATGCCGCCTGTGCATCGGGCGCTCAGGCGCTCGACTCGGCGCGGGCCCAGATCCTCGCCGGCTTCTGTGATGTCGCGTTGGTCATCGGCGCGGACACCACGCCGAAGGGCTTCTTCGCGCCTGTCGGTGGCGGCGATCGCAAGGCCGACCCGGATTGGCAGCGGTTCCACGTCCTCGGCGCCACCAACCCGGTCTACTTCGCGCTGTTCGCGAGGCGTCGGATGGACATGTACGGCGCCACGGCCGAGGACTTCGCTCAGGTCAAGGTCAAGAACAGCAAGCACGGGTTCACCAACCCGAACGCGAGGTTCAAGAAGGTCAACGTGATCGAGGACGTGCTCAACAGCCCCGTCGTGTCGGACCCGCTCCGTCTGCTCGACATCTGCGCCACCAGCGACGGAGCCGCAGCGATGGTCGTCTGCAGCATGGAGTTCGCGAAGAAGCATCGTGCGCTCGCCGAGAACAGCACGACCGACGGGTTGTGCCGGGTCAGTGCGGTCGGCACCGTCACTCCCGTGTACCCGCAGAGCGTGCTCGAGCTGCCGGACATCGCCAGCGACTCCACGGCCGTCGTGCCTGCGCCGGCTCGGAAGTACAAGGACTCGATCGCGTGGAGCGCCTACGAACAGGCCGGCATCGGCCCCGAAGACCTCAGCCTGGCCGAGGTCTACGACCTGTCGACCGCGCTGGAGCTCGACTGGTACGAGCACATCGGGCTGTGCGCCGAGGGCGAGGCCGAGGGTTTGCTGCGCTCCGGCGCCACCACGATCGGCGGCAGGATCCCCGTCAACCCGAGCGGCGGGTTGGCGTGCTTCGGCGAGGCCATTCCTGCCCAGGCGATCAGCCAGGTCTGCGAGCTGGTCTGGCAGCTGCGCGGTCAGGCCGGCGACCGTCAGGTCGAAGGCGCCAAGGTCGGCATCACCGCCAACCAGGGCCTGTTCGGCCACGGCAGCTCCGTCATCGTCAGTCGATGAGCGGCGGGCTCTGATGGCAATCGAACTGGCCAAGGAATCGATCGACCTCGGCATCGTGGTCACCGATCTCGAGGCCTCGCTGGCGTTCTACCGCGACACGCTCGGCTTCGTACCGGCGGGCGAGATGGACCTGCCCGGCGGCGGCACGATGCAGCGTCTGCTGTGCGGCACCAGCGTGATCAAGCTGCTGGCGCCGACGAAGACGCCACGGGTGCTGGCACCGCCCGGAGGCATCCAAGGGGCCACGGGTTATCGCTACTGGACGATCACCGTCACCAACCTCGAAGCCGTCGTCGCCTCGTGCGCTGAAGCCGGTTACACGATCGCGATCCCGCTCACCACGCTGCGGCCGGGTGTCGTGATCGCGATCGTCGCCGACCCGGACGGCAACTGGGTCGAGCTCGTCCAGATCGGCTGACCGGCACCGCCGGGGTCGGCATCCGAGCGAATGTACGAGGTCCCGCGTGCGCGAGCCGTTGCTGAATCTCCACGTGATGAAACCCTGCCGTGATGGATTCGCCGGACGTGGGGCGGCGAAGTCGACACAGTCCCGTCCCGGCGAGACGACCCTGATTGTTTCGCCGGCCGTGGACCGGTGAATACGTCCGGGTCTGCACCGACCTTGTCCACTTCGCCACACGCCGTGTGGTCGATCGCGCTGGGTCGGCGCTGACGACCTGACGTGCGGTTCGTCAGCGGGCTGGCATACTCGGGTCATGGCTGTACCTCGCGCCCGTTCGTTCCTCGCCAGCGTGCTCGGTTGGGTGATCGTCGCGATCATCGCCTACTTCGTGCTGGGCGCGCTCGTCGGCACCATCCTCTGGATCCTGCGCACGCTGTTGATCATCGTCGCGATCGGCGGCCTGATCTGGCTCTACTTCCGGCTGAAGACACCGAAGGACTGATCCGGCGCATCGTCGTGGCCGACGAGGAACCGACGATCCGGCAGCTCGCTGCGTTGGCGCGAGTGGCGCTGCGGGCGTACGCCATCGAACCAGCGCGCGTCAGGCGTGCCGGCGCGTCGTTCAACACGGTGTTCCACGTCGTCGCCGCCGACGGACGCCAGTTCGCGGCGCGCGTCGGCCCCGTCGACCGGATCCATCCGGAAGGGTGCGAGGCGGCCGAGGCCGCGTGGCTCGACCGGCTGGCCGACGGCGGCGCGGCAGTCAACCGCGCGAAGCGCACCGTCGACGGCAGCGCGTCGGTGACGGTCGAGGCCAACGGAGTGCCCGGGCCGCGCCCGGTCATGGTCTTCGAGTGGGCGCCTGGCCGGATGCTGAAGGCCGACATCACCACGACGCGACTGGTCGCCGCGGGTCGGCTCTGCGCCCACCTGCACGAGATCGCCGCGGCCACGGACCCAGCGATCCCGCCCCACGGCGTGCCGATCGGTGACCGGGTCGTCTACTTCGACGTGCCCGACCGGTTGTGGACGCTGCGCCCCGAGTACGGCACGATCTTCGACGAGGCCCGCGACCGCGCCGAGGCGACGCTCGACCGGATCTGGCACGACCAACGTGCCCACGCTCACCTCGTGCACGGCGACTTCACGCCCGCGAACCTCGTCGTCGACCGGGCCACGGTCACGGCGATCGACTTCCAGGACATGATCTGGGCACCGGAGGTGATCGACCTGTCGTTCGTCGTCGCTGTGCTGCGGAGGTCGACCGACCACGCGGAACACGTCGCTGCCTTCCGGCGCGGCTACGAGGAGCGCCGCCGCTGGCCGGAGATCGATCCCGCCGATCTGGAGGACTTGATCGCCGTCCGCCGGCTCAGCATCGCCAACCTCAACGTCGCCCTCGGCTGGCCGAACGCAGCGACGTCGATCGCACGCCACGCCGAGCTGATCCGCCTTTACCTGCACGGTGTGGACGGCGTGGTCTGATCGACCGGTCCGGTGCGCCGCGTGGTGATCGAGTCTGATCGGTCCGAAATTCGCACCGAGGATTAGCCTCGGAGACATGTCTGAAGCATTCATCGTCGACGCCATCCGCACCCCTATTGGCCGCCGGGGCGGGTCATTGAGCACGGTGCACCCGGCAGACCTCGGCGCGCACAGCATCAAAGCGCTGATGGACCGGACCGGAGTCGACCCCAACGCTGTCGACGATGTGGTGTTCGGCAACGTCGACTCGATCGGGCCGCAGGCCGGCTGCATCGCGCGCACCGCGTGGCTCACCGCCGGGCTGCCCGAGCACGTTCCGGGCACCACGATCGATCGCCAGTGCGGCTCGGCCCAGCAGGCCGTGCACTTCGCGGCCCAGGCCGTGATGAGCGGCACGATGGACCTCGTCGTCGCCGGTGGCGTGCAGAACATGAGCATGATCCCGATCTCGTCGGCGATGACGGCCGGACAGGCCCTCGGCTTCGACGATCCGTTCACCGGCTCGCCTGGCTGGGTCAGCCGGTACGGCAGCGGCGCGGTCGATCAGTTCGTCGGCGCGGAGATGATGGTGACGAAGTGGAACCTCTCCCGCGACGAGATGGAGGAGTTCGCCGTGGAGTCGCACACCCGGGCGATCCGCGCCCGCGCCGAGGGGCGGTTCGACGGGCAGATCGCCCCGCTCAACGGCCTCGACTTCGACGAGGGCCCACGCGAGCCGAACTGGGAGAAGATCCGCTCACTGAAGACGCTGATGCCCGAGGGCAAG
>JAOBWQ010000507.1 GCA_025463425.1 Ilumatobacteraceae bacterium
ACCATGCCCCAGTCGAGGGCGGTGGCCGCGTCGACCGTCCGACCGGTCAGGAGCATGTCGCGCGCCCGGGGGATGCCGATCTGACCGGGCAGGATCGCCGAGTAGTTCGTATCCGCGATGCCGCGGAACACCTCCGGTGCCCGGAACGTGGCGTTCGTCGACGCCACCGCGACGTCCGACAGCATCGCCATGATGAGCCCGCCGCCGTGGCAGATGCCGTTGATGGCCGACACGATCGGCTTGGCCGAGTTCCGGAAGGCGTCGAACGGCGTGTTGTCCATGCCGAGCAGGTTGGGCAGATCCGCCCACCCGTCGCGGTTGTCGCCGCCGAGATCGCCGCCGGGGATGAAGACGTCGCCCGCTCCGGTGATCAGCAGCCCCGCGAGCTCCGCCGTGCGCGCGACGTGGTCGATCGCGTAGCGGACGCCGAAGTACATCGCCGGCGTCATCGAGTTGCGCCGCTCGGGTCGGTCGACCGTGACGACGGCGATCGATCCGCGTCGTTCGAAGCGCAGGTATGGCGTGCCCAGCCAGTCACCGTCGGGTGGTCGTGGCGCAGCGGTTGGTTCGGTGTTCGGTGGTTCGCCCATCACTTGCCTCCGACCTTGGTCTGCTCGGCCAACATCGTTGCCCGCAGCTCTGCCTTGGCGATCTTGCCGGTTGCGTTCAGCGGGAGCGAGTCGACGACGCGGAACGTACGCGGCACCTTGAAGTTCGCCATTCGCTCCCGGGCCCACGCGGTGATCTCCGGACCGATGTCGTCCGGTCGTACGGTGGCGTCGGCCCGCAGCACGAGGAACGCCAACCCGACCTCGCCCATCCGCTCGTCGGGCACGCCGACCACCGCGGCCTGGATGATGTCCGGGTGCTCGAGGAGGCGGCTCTCGATCTCGGCGGGGTAGGCGTTGAACCCGCCGACGATGAACATCTCCTTCTTGCGGTCGGTGATGTGGATCCGTCCCTCGGCATCGACGTATCCGATGTCGCCGGTGGCCAGCCAGCCGTCGGAGTCGATCGCAGCGTCGGTGCCGTCGGCATCGTCGTAGTAGCCGGCCATGATGTTGAACCCCCGCGCCAACACCTCGCCGACAGCGCCGACCGCCACGTCGGCGCCTGCGTCGTCGACGATGCGGACCTCGACCCCGTCGAGCGGCCGGCCAGACGTGCCTGCGACGACCTCGGGCGGATCGTCGTACCGGCACACGCTGATCGTGCCGGTCGTCTCGGTGAGTCCGTAACCGGTGACGATGTCGGGGATGTGCAGCTCGGAGCGCATCCTGCGGATGATCTCCTCCGGCACGACCGCTGCTCCGGTGACGGCACTGCGCACGCTCGAGAGGTCGAACGTGGCGAGATCGGGGTGGGCGAGGATCGTCTGGAACACCGTGGGCGGTCCTGGCAGCATCGTGATCTGCTCGTCGACGACCCGGCGCATGATGGCCGGCACGTCGAACACCGCCTGCGGATGGATGGATGCGCCACGCAGCACGCAGGCCAGGATGCCCGACTTCAGTCCCGACGTGTGGAAGAAGGGGAACACGACGAGGTAGCGATCCCCGGCGCGCAGCCCCACCCGTTCGCTCCAGCCGAGGTACGTGCGGACGCTGGCGCCGTGACGCAACATCGCGCCCTTCGGTTGGCCGGTGGTGCCGGAGGTGAAGATGATGTCGGAGATGTCGTTGGCTCCGACGAGGGCCTCTCGCGCGGCCACCCCGTCGAGGACTCCAGGGGCATCTGCACGCGCGATCAACTCGACCAGTGATGTCGTTCCGTCCGGCGCCGGGCCGGACATCACGATCGTCTCGCGCAGCGTCGGCAGGGGACCGGCGCCGGCGAGCATGCTCACCGGGTCGGGCTCCAAGAAGTCGGTGACCGTGAACAACATCGACGCGCCGGACCGGCGGATGATCGACGCAGCTTCGTCACCGCGGTAGCGGCTCGAGATCGGCACGAGGATCGCCCCGACCCGGTAGACGGCGAACGACGCCGACACGAACACGGCCCGGTTCGGTGCCCAGATCGCGATGCGATCGCCGGCCTCCACACCGCTGGCGAGCAGCGCCGCGCTCAGTTGGTCGACCTCGCGGTCCAGCTCTGTGTACGTTTGGCGGATGCCGTCGCCGACGAGTGCGTCGAGTGCACCGAAGTCTGTCGCGGCGCGACGCAGCGCGAGAGGGATCGTCGCGGGAGGGTCGGTGTGCTGCGACGGAGTCTCGGCCATGTGGCGCGACCGTAGCGCATCGCATAGGGTTCTGAACTGCCGCTCAATCGAGTGAAAGGACGATCGAAGAGGTGATGAGACATGGTTGATCTCGACTTCCGATCGGTCGATGGGGTCGTTGTCGAGCTCGACGGACCCACCCTCCGCTTGACGCTCGACCGTCCGGACAAGCGCAACGCGATCAACGACACGATGGTCGCCGGCTTGATCGACGCGCTCGATCTCGCCAACCGCGACGAGCGCGTGCGAGTCATCCTCCTGAGGGCGCGCGGTGATCACTTCTGCGGGGGAGCCGACATCGTGGCCCGGAATGCGGCCAGCGCCGAACGCCCCAGGGTCGGCAGCATCCAGCGGCGCCTGCCGTCCCAGGCGCACCGGCTGATCGCCAAGTTGCTCACCGTGCAGGTGCCGATCGTGACGGCAGTGCGCGGCACCGCCGCCGGCATCGGACTCCACCTCGCCGCCGCGTCGGACTTCTGTGTCGCGGCATCCGACGCGCGCTTCTGGGAGCCGTTCTCCACACGTGGCTTCACGCCCGACAGCGCCGGCACGTGGCTGCTTCCTCGTCTGATCGGTCCCGTCGCGGCGCGTCGGCTCCTGCTGCTCGGCCGATCGCTGAGTGGGTCCGAGGCAGCCGGCATCGGGCTCGTCGAATCTGCCGTTGACCCGGCCGAGCTGGATACCGCAGCGGAGGCCCTGGCCCACGAGCTTGCCTCGGGCCCGACGGTGTCGCTCGGACTCACCAAGTGGCTGATGCTCGCCGGATCGACGACCACGCTCGACGATCACCTGCAGAACGAGGCGCTGGCGATGGAGCTGTCGTCGCGCAGCGAGGACTTCCGCGAGGGCTTGAAGGCGTTCAGCGAACGGCGACCGCCGAACTTCGCGGGCCGTTGAGGGCACCGGCCCGATGACGACGTACGAGACGCTGGTGGTGAAGACGCGCGGCCAGGTGGGCTGGTTGATCTTCGATCGACCGACGAAGGCGAACGCGATGGACGCGACGATGCTGGCCGAGCTGGAGCGGGCGTGGTTGCAGCTCGACGCCGACCCCGACGTGCGCGTCATCGTCAACACCGGGAACGGCCCGTCGTTCCAGACCGGTCTCGATGTCGCGCAGCTCAGCCGTGAGCCGGACGCGCTCCGCGAGCAGTCGCGTCGGACCAAGCGGGCCGAGCTGCGCCTCACCGCCTGGCACAACCACGTCTGGAAGCCGGTCATCGCCGCCGTCAACGGCACATGCGCCGGAGGCGGCCTGCACTTCGTCGCCGACGCGGACATCGTCATCTGCGCGTCCGACGCGACCTTCCTGGATCCCCACGTTTCCGTGGGTCAGGTGACGGCGTTCGAAGGGATCGGCATGGTTCGCAAGTCGCCGATGGAGCCGATCATGCGGATGGCCCTCGTCGGTCGTCACGAGCGGATGAGTGCCGAGCGGGCCTTCGAGCTGGGCATCTGCTCCGAGATCGTCGAGCCCGACCAGTTGCGCGACGCCGCGCAACGACTGGCCGAGAAGATCGCGCTCAACTCGCCGGCGGCGATGGCGGCCACCAAGCGTGCCCTGTGGGGTGCGCTCGAGCACGGCCTGACCGATGCCTGCCGCGCCGGCGCCGACGAGCTGGTGGGCATGTGGGGTCATCCAGATCAATTGGAGGGTCCGGCCTCGTTCGCCGCGAAGCGTGCCCCGGAGTGGCTGCCGCCTGTCCGACACGAGGAAGGGTCCCGATGAACTCCTACGAGACGTTGATCGTCGAGAAGCACGGCGCGGTCGGTTGGTTGATCAACAACCGCCCGGACGCCCTGAACGCGATGAACAGCAAGATGCGCGACGAGTTCGCATTCGCATGGCGCGAGCTCGACGACGATCCCGAGGTCCGCGTGATCGTGCACACCGGCAACGGCCGTGCGTTCCAGACGGGCGCCGACGTGAGTGAACTGGCCTCCGACGGTGTCGGCATGGAGCGCTACCGCGAGTCCGTCGAGGCCTTCGACCTCCACTTCACCGCATGGCACCAGAAGGTGTGGAAGCCGGTGATCTGCGCGGTCAACGGGATCTGCGCCGGTGGCGCGTTCCACTTCGTGGCCGACGCCGACATCGTGATCGCCGCTTCGGATGCGCAGTTCATGGATCCACACGTCTCCGTCGGGCAGGTCGTCGCGATCGAAGCGGTGGCGCTCTTGCGCAAGATGCCCGTAGAGGCCGTGATGCGCATGGCGCTGGTCGGCCGGCACGAGCGGATGAGCGCCGCGCGCGCCTTCCAGTTGGGCATGATCAGCGAGGTCATCGATCCGCCGGAGCGGCTGCGCGAAGCGGCGCAGGAGCTGGCCGAGAAGATCGCGCGCAACTCGCCGGCTGCGATGGCCGCGACGAAGCGCGCGCTGTGGGGTGCACTCGAGCTCGGCCTCACCGACGCGTGCAAGGCCGGTTCGCAGGAGCTCGTCGGGATGTGGGGTCATCCCGATCAGCTCGAAGGGCCGGCATCGTTCGCGGAGAAGCGCGAACCGAACTGGGCGCCGCTGTGAGGTTGCGTTCCACGTCGGCCGAGGAGGCCTTCCGGTCGGAGCTGCGCGAGTGGCTGAGCGTGCACCTCGCCGAGCTGCCGCCGCACCCGGCGACCGACGATTGGCCGGCCCAACGCGAGTACGACACCGCGTGGCAACGGAAGCTGTTCGATGCCGGCTATGCGGGCATGGCCTGGCCGAAGGCGTTCGGCGGTCGCGAGTCGACGGCGAACGAGGAGCTGATCTTCCTCGAGGAGACCGAGCGTGCGGGCGCTCCGTACATCGGCTGCAACTTCGTCGGCACGCTCCATGCCGGACCGACGATCGCTGCGGAGGGGACTGCGGAGCAGAAGGAGCGCCACCTCCGCCCGATCCTGCGCGGCGATCACGTGTGGTGCCAGGGCTTCTCGGAACCCGAGGCCGGCTCGGATCTCGCCTCGCTGCGGACGCGCGCCGTGCGCGACGGAGATCACTACGTCGTCACCGGTCAGAAGATCTGGACGTCGCACGCGCACGTCGCCGACTACTGCGAGATGCTCGTGCGCACCGACCCGGAGAGCAAGCACGGCGGCATCTCCTGGCTGATCATGCCGATGGACAGCCCGGGCATCGAGCTGCGTCCACTGAGGACGCTCACGGGTGTGAGCGAGTTCAACGAGATGTTCCTCGACGAGGTGCGCATCCCCGTCGAGAACCTCGTCGGTGCCGAGAACGACGGCTGGCGCGTTGCCATGG
>JAOBWQ010000516.1 GCA_025463425.1 Ilumatobacteraceae bacterium
ATCCGCTGGGAGCGCGAACCCTCGACCTGAGGTTGCGCTCGAGGGCACGTCCTCAGGCAGCCGACTCGTCGTCGAGCGTCTCCGGCAAATCCGGGTGGAAGGCGCGGGCGACCGCCCATGCCGTTGCGGCCGAGGCGTCGTGTCCGGTGACCGCGGTGAGGAACGCGACTCGCTCGATCGCCAGCAGCGTGACATCCGTCTTGGCCACCACGGTGGCCGTACGGGCCACGTTGGCGAGCAGGGCGATCTCGCCGAAGCCCTGGCCTCGGCGCATGGTGCGCACGTACGCGCCATCCATGGTGACGTCGACCTCCCCGGTAGCGATCGCGTAGTAGTGCCGACCCGGCTCGCCTTCGGTGACGACAGCAGTTCCGGCCGGCAGCTCGACCGGCACGGCGGCGCGGGCCACGCCTTCCAGCTCCGGTCCGGGCAGCGACCCGAACACGGCAAGCATGCGCAACAGCCTGATCGCGACGACGGGTGCGTCGGCGCGCAGGTCGACGCGGCCGAGCCGCTTTGCCGTCGCGGCGGCGAGCAGGATGAAGAACGCGGCTACCAGGACCATCGCCGCACGCACGCTGATCGCCGCGACGGCGACTTGCACGAGGATCGATCCGATCGCGGTGCCGATGCCGGCGAGCACCTCGAGGATCGCGAACACCGATGCCAACGCGCTCTGCGGCGCTGAACGCTGCAGCAGCACGCGTCCGCTGAGGTCGAGCACCGTTCGGCTCACGCCGATCACCGGGAGGAGGACGAACACCGTGACGTGGTTGGTCACACCACCGAGCACAGCCAGGGAGGTGCCGACGGCGACCATCGATACCACCACTGCAGGTGCCAGGCGTCGCCGGCCGACGATCAGCGTCGATGCGAGGCCGCCGATGATCGCCCCGACCCCGAAGGCCGCGCTCAGGTAGCCCGGCCCGTCGTCGCCCAACCTCAGCACGTCGACCGCGATGATCACCGACAGCAGATCGAGTGCGCCCGTCAGGACGTACTGCCCGCCGAGCACGGCGAGTAGGCTGATCGAGCCAGGCTGCTCGGACAACAGGCGCGCGTTGTACAAGAGCTGCGCTGTGGAACCGCCATGGCGCGCCGCATGGCCAGGCTGCACCGCGGGCGGAAGATCGAGCCGGACGAGCAGCACGGTGAGGACGAAACCGGCGGCGGTGAGGACTGCACACGCCGCGAACACGAGCGCGGCTCCGTCGACGGCGAGCAGCAAGCTGGCGATCAGCGGCCCGAAGAGCACGCTCGCTCCGTCGCAGTACCCGGTGAGCACGTTGCTGGCCGTGAGCTCGCTCGCGGTGGTGACGAGTCCGGGCACCACCACCGCGAACGCTGGGCGGATGAACGTGACGCAGGTGATCGACACTGCAGCGAGCGCGATGACGACAGCCGCCGGGGCATGCAACCACGCGGCGGTCGCCGCTGCAGCCAACGCCAAGGTCTGCACCGCGTACACCGTGGCCAGCACGCGGTTGGGCCGTGGCCCATCTGCGGCCGCGCCCGCGGCCGGCGCGGCGAACGCCGCCGGCACCAGGAGGGCGAGCGAGGCGAAGCCCGCTGTCGCGGCGCCACCCTTGTCGAAGGCGTAGACGAGGACGCCCACCCACAGCGCCCACTCGGAGACGACGGAGCAACCGTAGGCCAACATCGCGCGCATGAAGCTGCCGTTGCGAAGTGCGGCCCGGAGCGGCGGCATTCGACGCTCGGAGGTCGGCATCCCGCTCAACGTAGTTCCGTGATCGCGACCGCCGTGTCACTTCGTAGGGGTTTCCCCGATTCAAGAGGGGCGTGACCTGGTGCACGATCGTCGCGGCACACGACCGTGTGTCGCGCTCGGCAGAACGAGCGTGCCGAGAATTGAACTATCTTGTCGACCTCGCCCGGCAAAGGGCGACGTTCGACAAGCGGAATGAGGGGACCATGCTGCTGCGCCGATTCTCGAGGGTCATGGTTGTGCTGTGCCTGAGCGCCACCGCATTGGTCGAATCACCGTTCGTCACCGCGCCGAGCGTCGCGCACGCGGCCGGTCTGGTCGTCAACACGACCGCTGATGCACCCGACGCGAGCCCGGCCGACGGCATCTGCGCGTCGACGCTCATCGTCGGTGGATGCACGTTGCGAGCCGCGATCCAGACCGCGAACGCGATGCCCGGCTTCAACACGATCACGATCGCCGACAGCCTGACGTCAGGTTCAGGTCTGGGGTGTGTGGGACCGACCTTCACGCTCACGGTCGCCGGTTCGACGCTCGATGACAACGCCGCGACCGGTGACCTCGATGTCACCGATCCGCTTTACATCGACGAGCAGTGCGTGAACGGCGCCACCGTGGACGCCGGTGGCGCCAGCGGCATCCAAGACCGAGTCTTCGAGGTGTTCGCGTCGCTGGACATGTACCAGGTCCGATCGACCGGCGGATACAGCAACACCATGAAGTACCAAGTGACGGATCAGCCCCCGCGTGGCGCCGGCATCTACGTCCACACCCCGGCGCACCTCACGCTCTATCGCTCCAACGTGACGGGGAACGGGGTCGCCAGTGCGGCCACGACCGACACGTGGAAGGGCGGCGGCGTCTACGCCGAGAAGGACACCGACGTCACGATCACCAACTCCATCGTCGACAACAACACCGCGAGCCTCAACGGTGGGGGCATCTACACCGACGGCGCATTGCACGTCAGTGGCTTCGCCGGGTCGATCTCGAACAACACCGCCGGAGACGGCGGGATCGGTGGCGGTGGCGGTGTGTTCCTCGGCAGCGATGCCACCGCCGAGATCGGTGGCGTGACCGCTACCACCAACTTCGGTCACGGCAGCTTCCTCAGCGTTGACACCGGCGCGAGCGCGACGCTGTGGGACGACCAGATCACCGACGGCTCGGGTTCCGGCATCTTGATGGCCGCCGGCTCGCATGTCGGCGTCAGCGACACGCTGTTCAAGTCGAACGTCGACACCAACGGTGGCGGTGGTGCGGTCGACAACCCAGGAGGGACGCTGACCGTGGTCGACAGCGGCTTCGTCGCCAACCAATCGTCCAACGGAGGCGCCGTCTACAACACCGGCTCGTTCGAGATGCAGCGATCGTTCGCGACCGGCAACAGCGCGACTTCGATCGGCGGCTTCCTGGAGAACCAGAACGAGGGAACGGTCAGGATCGTCAACTCCTCGATCGGCAACAACACGGCTGCGGTGCGGGGTGGCGGCATCTGGACCGGCGCGCAGCTCGAGCTCGAGTTCGTCACCATGGAGTTCAACACGGCGACCACCAACTCGGGCGGCGGGCTGTACGTCCTTCCGACGACCACCGCCACCATCAGGAGCTCGGTCATCGCCAGCAACCCCGCTGGCGGCACACCGACCGACTGCGACGGCAACGTCCAGTTGTTCGGCACCAACGTGCTCGCCCCCGGGGGCTGCAACGACACCTTCCCGTCGCCCGGCGGGGGAGCTCGGATCGACGGCACCGGATCGAACCCGGGGTGGTTCCCGGCGGTGGCGTCGTTCGACGGATCGGGCGGCCAGCAGGTCCCTCAGTTCGTCAACCCATCCGTCGCTTCCTCCGGCACAGTGGTCGACGGCAGCTGCACCCGCGTCGGCGTCGATGGATACGGCTACCTCCGACAGTCGATCTGTGATCCCGGGGCAACCCATCAAGGCGCGCTCGCGGGCAGCTCGGCCGTGACGTTGACGGCTCCCGCAACGGTCCCCACCGTCGCCCCGGCGTTCGACACCGTGGCACTCGCCAACCTGCCGGCCAGCGCAGTCGGCGCAGCACTCGGAACCGCCAACAACGCCACCGCCCAGGCAGCCCCGCTGGCGCGGGTCGACCTGTCTCAGCCGCTGACGGGTACCGCCGATGTGGAGACGTCCCCGCTGGCTCGGGTGCCACTCGCCCGGGTGCCGCTGGCCCGAGTGCCGCTCGCGCGCGTGCCCCTGGCACGCGTCGGGCTGGCTTCAATCCCACTCGCCCGGGTGCCGCTCGCACGTGTCGCCAACAACCCCGGCGCGCTCGACACCTGGCCCGAGCTGCTGGCCGAGAGCACCCTCGCCAACCGCCCCTTGACCAGCGTCACCTTTGCCGACATCTTCGACCCCCTCAACTGGCCGGTGGCCGGCTCCTTCGATCGGTTCACCACAGCGTTCAACTCGTTGACGCTGGAACAGGTCGACCTCAGCTCGACGGTGATCGGCCGGATGTCCGTCGATGCGATCAGCGTCGCGGACGTGCCGCTCGCTGATCTTCCCCTCGGCGGCACCGCGTCCGGCAACCGCACCCAGAACCTGACGGCGTGGTGCACGTACTTCGCCTCGATCGGGTACCCGTGCGCGGCGACCTTCGGCATCGATCCACAACAGCCCGATGCGAGCGACGACATCAACCTCACGGTCGCCGCACTCGTCGGGGTCCCGCTCGCCCGCGTACCCCTCGCCCGAGTGCCGCTCGCCCGTGTGCCACTTGCCCGCGTACCGATCCTCAACACGCCGCTCGCCCGCGTCGACTACCAGAACACCCCGCTGGCTCGGGTACCGCTGGCTCGGGTCGATCTCACGTCGACACCGCTGGCCCGAGTGCCCCTGGCGAGATCGCCGCTCGAGGCGACGCAGTTCGAGGCGACCCCGCTGGCCCGGGTCAGCCTGCTGGGGCAGGACTCACTGGAGCCCCCGACCTCGACGCTCCCCCAATCACTGCTCGACCGCCGCCTCTCCAGCGCGTATGACGCCAAGATCGATGCACTGATCAACTGCAGCGTCATCGACTGTGCGCACCTGGGAACTCTGACCCTGGGCGACGCGTTCCACACCGGCTCCCCGTCCGGCGTGAACGGGATCCTCTCCGGGGCGACCATCTTCGACCTCTTGAACGCGTACGACGATCTGACCTTCGGCGAGATCGCACCGTGGATCCTGCTCGACCCCGAGACGACGGTCGGCGACCTGCCCGACCTCGGGAGTGAGATCACCGCTGCGCAGTTGATCGCCGCGATCGCCTCGCCGGAGATCGACCAGATCACCCTCGGCGCGGTGCTCAACGGGTTCGTGCCGCGCGACGACGTCGCGTGGGACAACCTCGACCTCAAGGACCCGGACCTCGCCGGCGTGCAGGGTGGCACGTTCAACAACGCAGCCGGCACCGGCACAACGGTCTTCTCGGTGACCGTCAGCCGTGACCCCGCTCCGGCGGTCCCCGACATCATGGATGTGCAACTGCCCACCGGGTTCCGCGTTGCACCTGATGGCATCCGCGTCAACGGCGCCCTCGTCCCGAGCAGCCAGATCACCGAGGTCGACGGCAAGACCGAGTTCCCGGTCAACGCCCACGGCGCAGCGTCGATCGTCCAGGTGACGGCCTACACCGGCCTCACGACCGGGCAGCAGAACGCAACGTTCACGGTCCACGCGGGTGGCACGACCGGCGTCGAGGCCTCCGCGACGCCGACGGTGAACGTCGCCGAGTCGTTCGAGCCGAACGACACGCCGGCCCAGGCCGCCACGGCGGTCGGTGGCACCTCGATCAACCCCGACCAGCTCTACGTGAGCACCATCGGCACCCCTGGTGATGTCGACCTGTGGCCGATCCTCGTGCCTCGCGGCGATCAGCTCTCGGTCGCCGTGTCGGGCATGTCGCAGGACTACGACGTCGTGGTCTACAGCCCACCCGGCGCGACCGAAGACCCACAGGTCGAGCTCCCCGACGGCCTTCGACAGGTGCCGGATCGGAGCGCCGACTACCTGCCCGACTTCGGTCTCGGCCTCGGCCGTGACGACACCCGGGTGCAGCCGCAGCTGCTCCAGGACATCCCCCTGCAGGCCGGCCGCAAGGTGTTCGCGGCATCGGTCGATCGCGGCACGGCGCCGGAGCGGATCGACACACCGGCGCTCGGCGGCGGCATCTACCTGATCCAGGTCACCGGCTACAACGGTGCCAGTGGGCCCGATCCGTACTCACTTCGGGCAAGCGTCCGTTCGAGCATCGCCACGACGACGTGCGCGACGACCCGACCGAACTTCCAGAACGCCGCGCCGCCGTCGCTGACCGGATCGACGGCGCCGGGGGCCACGACCCTCTTCGTCGTCAACAGCCAGCGGCTCGATGATTCGTGGGGGCTGGCTGCGACCGCTCCGCTGTACACCGAACTGAACTCCACACTGAGCGCGATCAACGGCAACCAGGCCGGCTTCGGCGGCGGCGCGGCAAAGGTCCTCGATGTGTCGGGCCTCAGCGCGGTCAACAACGCATATCTGGCGTGGGATGCCGACCGGTGCACACCCGCGAAAGCCAACGGTGTCGTCAAGGCCATCGGCGGCGCGATCGACACGGCGACGACCGCGAACGGAACACCGTTCAAGAACATCGTCCTGATCGGCGCTGACGACATCATCCCGATGGCCCGCGTGGTGGACGGCACGACGCTCGGCAACGAGCGCGAGTACAGCCGCGAGTTCAACGCCAACACCGACCTCTCGTCATCGCTCTCGTACGGCACCGTCCTCACGGATGACCCGTACGCCGACGCGAAGCCGATCTCGGTGGCGGGCAGTGAGCTCTACGTCCCCAACATCGCGATCGGCCGCCTCGTCGAGGCGCCGGCGGAGATCACCCGCTCGCTCAACCAGTACCGCATGAGCAGCGGCATCCTCGACGCCAGCACGGCTGCCGTCACCGGCTACGACTTCCTCAGTGATGGCGCCACCGCGGTGAAGGCGGCACTCAGCGCCAACCTGCCCGGTGGCGTCCCCGACTATCAGATCTCCGAGACGTGGTCGAAGCATGACCTGCAGGCGATCCTCGGCAACGCTGCCGACAGGTTGTTGTCGATCAACGCCCACTTCGACAACAACGAGGCGCTCCCCGCAGATCAGAACGCGGCCGGAGTCACCAGCGATCCCGTCAGGACCACCGATCTCACCGACGACGGCGGGCTGCGGATGTTGTTCAGCATGGGCTGCCACGCCGGCCTGTCGGTCAGCGATGTGTCGCTCGGTGTGAACTCGGCCGACGAGTCCCTCAAGCCGGACTGGGCATCGGCACTTGCCGCCAACGGAGATCTCCTCGTCGGCAACACCGGCTACGGCTACGGCGACACCGACACCGTCGCGGCATCGGAGAAGCTGATGACCTTCTTCGCCCAGCGCCTCGACGGCAGCGTCACCATCGGCGATGCGTTGCAGCTGTCCAAGGAGCGCTACTCGGCCGACCTTCCCGTGTTGACCCCGTACGACGAGAAGGTGCTGCAGGAGGTCGTGATGTACGGCCTGCCGATGTACCGCCTCAGCGGCACGGCGACCCCGCCGCGCGATCGACCCGACGGCGTCGACCCGCAAGGCGCTGTCGGCGGACTGCAGACCACCGGCTTCAACGTCGACATCACGCCGACCGACGACGGCAACCCCGCGACGCCGAGCTTCAGCACGACGACGACCGATCGCGGCACGTTCTGGTCGGTGACCGAGGATCCGTCCAACAAGCTCGAGAACAGCGGACGCGTGCTGACCGCTCAGTACCGCCCGATCCAGCCGCAGTACGCCGTCGAGGCCACTGACACCAGTGGAAACGGCACTGAGGCCCGTGGTGCGTTGATCACGTCGCTGGCCTCCACCGACGTCCCCAACGTCAACCCCGTCAACTTCCGGCCGACGATCGACCTCACTGCGAACGAGCCGGAACCGGCGGTCGACGACGCCGCCTTCCCCGACCGCATCCAAGGACTCACCAGCTTCAGCGACCTGACCGGCAACCGCCAGCAGCTGATCCTCTCGACCGGTCAGTTCATCCAGGATTCCTCGTCGGTCAGCGGGGCCGGCACGCAGCGACTGTTCACCCACGTCGGCGGCACCATCTACTACGAGCCGACCTCGAACCCGGACGTCGTTCCGCCGACGTTCGGGACCATCGACTCGACCAACGCGCCGGGCCACCAGGCCACGTTCACCGTGCACGTCGATGACGCCTCCGGAGTCTCCAGGGTCGTCGTGCTGTCGACCGAGCGTGACCACCCCGCTGACTGGCAGTACACCGATCTCACCCACCAGGCGAACGGCTCGTGGACCGGCAGCGCCGCCGTTCCTTCGGTCGGCACCGAGGTGCTCTACTTCGTCCAGGCTCTCGACGCGAACGGCAACGTCGCCGTCAGCTCGAACAAGGCGGCGTACTACGTCGCGGCACCGGTCGACAACGATCCGCCGACCGTCACCGCCGTCGCCCAGCCGAGCGCTCCGTTCACGAACCAGCCCGTCACGGTGACCATCTCCGCGAACGACGGTCCGACGGGCACCGGCGTCGCCTCGATCTCGTACGCGCAGGCCGGTGTGATCACGACCGTGCAGAACACCAACGCGTCACCATTCGTCGCCCAGGTCTCGGTCACTGCCCCGGGAACAAACGTCATCACCTACAGCGCCACGGACCTGAAGGGCAACGTCTCTGCAACCGGTTCGATCACCGTCACGATCGACACCACCCCACCGACAGTCGCGCCCTCGGTGACACCGGCGCCCAACGCCGCGGGGTGGGTCACGACACCACCGATCGTCAGCGCGCTGGTCACTCAGGTCGGAGACGCTCCCGGTATCCCGACCACCTATGCATCGACCGGGGCATTGGCGGTGCCCCCCACGAGCTACACCGACCCCATCACCGTCACGGCGCAGGGCGCCAGCACGTTGACGTTCACTGCCGGCGATGCGGCCGGCAACAGCGCCGCGGCGTCCGTGGGCGTGAAGTTCGACTCGGTCGCCCCCGACGTCTCGCTCACCGTGCCGGTCGAGGGCACGACCTACACAACCGGCCAGGACGTGACCGCTGCATACACGTGCTCGGACGCGACGTCGGGCATCGTGCCGACGCTCGGGTGCGCCGGCACCGTGGCCAATGGTGCGGCGATCCCGACATCGACGCCGGGCTCGTTCATCTTCACGGTGACCGCGACGGACAACGCCGGCAACGCGACGGTGAAGACCGTCAACTACACGGTGGCGACACCTGCCGACTCGCAACCACCGACGGTCGTCCTCGCCGTGAGTCCTGCGGCGAACGCGGCCGGATGGATCAAGACCTCACCGGCGACCATCTCCGCAACCGTGACGCAGGTCGGCCCGTCGCTCGCGGCGCCGACGAAGTACTCGTCGACCGGCGCGTTCACCGTGGGGAGCACCACCTACACCGGACCCATCGCAGTGACCGCCCAGGGCCAGAGCACGGTGACAGTGGTCGGCAGCGACGAGGCCGGCAACATGACGACCAAGTCGGTGACGTTCAACCTGGACTCCATCGGGCCGACGGTCACCATCTCCACGCCGGTGAGCACACCGTCGTACGCCACGGGACAAGCAGTTGCCGTCGCGTACACCTGCGCCGACGTGACCTCGGGAATCCTCCCCTCGACAGGATGCACGGCGAAGATCACCACGAGCACGGGCACGGTCGTCAGCGCATCGGTCGCCAGTGGGGGCGCGATCCCGACGAATGCCGAGGGCTCCTTCATCTTCACGGTGACGGCCACCGACATCGCCGGCAACGTGACAACGAAGGCCGTCAACTACACCGTCGCCGACAAGTCGGCGCCGACTGTCTCCGCCAGCGTCTCGCCCGCGGCGAATGCTGCCGGTTGGATCAAGACGTCGCCTGCCACGGTGACGGCAACGGTGACCCAGGTCGGCCCATCAGCAGCTGCGCAGACGAGGTACTCGTCGACCGGTGCCCTGGTGGTGGCGCCCGGAACGCCGTACAGCGCTCCGATCTCGGTGACTGCCCAGGGCACCAGCACGCTGACGTTCAACGGCAGCGACGTCGCGGGCAACAGCGCCTCGACATCGGCGACCGTGAACCTCGACTCGGTCGCACCCTCCATCGCGATCACGACACCGACTGCCACCCAGTACTCCTGGAACTCGGCGGTGACGGCCTCGTTCGCGTGCAGCGACCTGACCTCGGGCGTGCCGGCGAGCGCATGCACCGGCCCCGCGACGGTCCCGACGAACGCCGTTGGTTCGTTCACCTACACCGTGACCGCGACCGACCTTGCTGGCAACGTCACGACGAAGTCTGTCAACTACACGGTGGCCGACAAGTCAGCGCCGACCGTTGCCGTCGGTGTGTCCCCGACGGCGAACGCTGCCGGTTGGAACAACAGCGCACCGACCGTCACCGCGACCGTCACCCAGATCGGGCCATCGCCTGCCGCGCAGACGACGTACTCGTCGACCGGCGCGCTGGTCGTTGCGGCAGGCACCAGCTACACCGCCCCAGTCGTGCTGAGCGCGCAGGGCACGAGCACGCTGACGTTCGTCGGAAAGGACCAAGCCGGCAACTCTGCCTCGACACCGGTCACGGTCAAGGTGGACACCGCTGCACCGACGATTGTGCTCGCCACGCCTGCCACAGGGGCCACCTACGCGAACGGACAGGCGGTGACCGCCTCCTTCGCCTGTAGCGACGCGCTGTCCGGAATCGTCACGTCGACCGGCTGTGCTGGCACGAAGGCCAACGGGATCGCAGTCCCGACCACGACTGCAGGAACGTTCACCTTCACGGTGACCGCAACTGACATCGCCGGGAACGTCACCACGAAGTCGGTGACCTACACCGTGCGGCCGGCGAACACGGCTCCGGTCGTGGCCGCCGACTGGGGCCAAGGCGCTCGCGACGTCGGGTTCTACAACGACACCGCGATCATCAACGGCAGCTTCACCGACGTCAACGACAGCGGACCGTGGACGATGACGATCGACTTCGGCAAGGGCACCCCGGTGGTGGTGACCCGCGCAACCAGTGGAGCGTTCAGCTTCACCAGCCCGTCCTACGGGTCGGCGGCCGGCACGTTCACCGCGAAGGTGAAGGTGTGCGACTCCGCCAACCTGTGCAGCACCGACACCGTCACCGTGCGCACCAAGGTGCCGCTGTCGAGCGTGCGTCCGTCGATGCAGTGCGTCACCGACAGCGGACCATCGACCCCGCAGTCGACACCCCGGTTCACGGCGAGGTTCAACTGGAAGAACACCCAGGCCTACTGGGTCTACTCGCCGGTCGGCGTGACCAACGCGTTCCTCCCGTTGTTCATCGATCGTGGCCAGCCGACGCTGTTCAAGCCGGGCTCGAACACGACGCCGGTGACCGGCCAGTTCTACGTGTTCGGCGTCGGTTGGTACCTCGGCGACACGCTCGCGGTCATCACGGCGAACAGCCCGCGGTGCTGATCGAAGAGGGTCTGGCCGACCGAGCGCGAACGGCGTCGTGAGCTCATCGCACAGCCTTCGACCGTTCGTGCCGCGCACTCTCCTCGGGTGGCTGCACGAACGGCCGGACGAACGCTGGCGCGAGGTTTCGGGCTCGTTGCTGTACTCGGACGTCTCCGGCTTCACCGCCCTGTCGGAACGATTGGTGCAGCTCGGCAAGCGCGGCGCTGAGGAGCTCAACTCGTTGTTGAACGTCGTCATCGGCGGGATGATCGCCGATTGCGATCGCGAGGGTGGCGACGTCCTCGTCTTCGGTGGCGACGCCATCGTCGTGCTGTTCACCGGGAGCGGGCATGCCGAGCGCGCGGCTCGCGCCGGGCACGCAGTCCGCACGACCGTCACCGGACGACATCGCACGGACTCCGGAGTGACGGCGATGCTCCGGGTGTCCACGGGGCTGCACAGCGGGGACATCCTGCTGCTCCGCACCAACCCCGGCCACGAGAAGCTGGTCGTCGCCGGACCGGCTGTCTCGGCGCTGTGCGCGACCGAGGGCACCGCCGTCGCCGGGCAGGTCCTGTTGAGCCCCGGGGCCGTCACCCACATCGACGATCGCTACCTCGGCGCGTCGGTGGGCGACGCGCGACTCCTCGATCGACGGCCACGCGGTGTCGCCTGGTCGGACCCCGAGTGTGCACTCGTGGACGAGGGCGATGAGGCAGTCGTCGGTCGCTGCGTTCCTCTCGAGCAACGCGAGTTGCACGCCACATCCACGATCGGCGAGCACCGTCAGGTCGCCGTGTCGTTCGTGCAGTTCGCCGGAGTCGATGCGATGCTGGACACGCACGGGCCTGCCGCTGTGAGTGAAGCCATCGACGCGATGAGCACCGAAGTGGCCCGCCTGGCTGCCGAGCACGGCACACACGTGCTCGACATGGACATCGCGATCGACGGCGGCAAGTACTACCTCGCCGCCGGTGCGCCGATCTCGCGCGAGCGGGACGAGGAGCGGTTGTTGCGTACGACGCTGGCCATCGCCTCGACCAGCGGACCGCTCGCCATCAGTGTCGGCCTCAACCGCGGCCGGGTGTTCGCAGGTGTGCTGGGCGCGCCGACGCGCAAGTGCTACACGTGCCTCGGCGACACGGTGAACCTCGCGGCACGACTGTGCGCGAGGGCCGGCGCGGGCGAGGTGATCGCCACGTCGGACTACCTCCATCGCGTGCAGGCGTCCACCGAGTCGATCCCTCTCGAGCCGTTCACGGTCAAGGGCAAGAGTGCCCCGATCAACGCGTCCATCGTCCAGGGCATCGGCTCCGGCGGCCAGAGCTTCATCGCCGCCAAAGGTGCAGCGGAAGCCGCCGGCTCGTCGGACGTGCCGCTGATCGGACGTGCAGCCGAGCTGGAGCTGTTGATCCAACATGCGCGGCGCGCCGAGCGCGGCGATGGGTCGACCGTCGTGATCGCCGGCGAGCCGGGCATGGGCAAGTCACGGCTGCTCACCGAACTGAGCCGATCGACCACCCTGGGTCTCCTGTGGGTCGACTGCGACCCGTACGAGTTGATGACTCCGTACGGTGCGGTCCGCAAGGTCCTGCGGCCGCTCTTCGGGCTCGACGTGGACGCCGATGACGACGCTGTCGAGCGGCGGCTGCGCGAGTTGAGCGAGCGGGCCCGGTGGACGCAACCGTTGATCCCACTCGTGGCACTTGCGATGGGCGTGTCACTGCCGCTCACGCGGGAGGTCGAGGAGCTGAGCGCGGCGTTCCGCCGGATCACGCTGCACCGAGTCGTGCTCGGACTTCTGGAGGTCGCCGGCGACCACAGTCGGCTGATCGTGGTCGACGACCTCTACTGGGCCGACGAAGCCTCCCACGATCTGATCACTGCCCTGATCGTGTTCGCCGCCGGTCACGGCTGGATGCTCTGCCTCGGCACGCGCGACGCGTGGCAGCCCGAGGGCACCTCGTTCGTGCAGCTCGAGGCGCTGTCCGGTGACGACGCGACGACCCTCACGCGCACGATGCTGGGCGATGTCCTGTCCGACCGCGACCGAGCATTGCTCGACGGGCGAGGCGGCGGCAACCCGCTGTTCCTCATCGAGCTCGCCCGTGCCGCACTGGTGCAGGGGTCGGCGAAGGACCTCCCGGAATCGATCGAGTCACTGATCACTGCGCGCATCGATCTGCTCGCTCCTGCCGACCGCGATCTCCTGCGCACAGCGTCCGTGATGGGCACGATCGTCGACGCCGCTTTCCTCGCGGTCGCTCTGGACGACCCGTCGGTGGCCGATGGGCAGCGATGGGATCGACTGAGCACCTTCGTCGCCGCCGAGAACGAAGGGAGCTACCGCTTCCTGCACGCCCTGGGTCAGGAGGCGGCGTACGAGGGCTTGCCCTACGGTCGTCGCCGGTTCGTCCACCTGAGTGTGGCCACAGCGCTGGAGGGCGAGCCCGACGGACCCGAGCACCACACCTCGACGATCGCCCTTCACTTCGCCGCGGGCGGCGATCACGACAACGGATGGAAGTACGCAGTGGCGGCCGGCGACCAGGCCAAGGCGGCGTTCGCAAACGCCGACGCCGTGTCGTCGTACCAGGGAGCACTCCGTGAAGCCACGTTCATCGCTGGGCTCGAACGCACTGCCGTCTCACGCGTCGAGGAAGCACTCGGCGATGTCTGCGATCTCGCCGGCCGGTTCAGCGAAGCCGCAGATGCCTATCGACGAGCGCGTCGGAAGTCGCGCACCCCGAGGCTGCTCCGCAAGATCGGACTGATGTACGAGCGCTCCGGTGAGTACGACAAGGAAATGGCGGCCTTCCGTCGGGCCCGCGCCGAGCTGGCCCACGCCACCGCCGCCGAGGACATCGCCGAGCGAGCGCTCGTCCTCGCCGACAGCGCCGGAGCGCGCTACCGCCAGGGCCGGATGCGCGACGCACTCGACCTCGGGATCAAGGCAGCGCTCGACGCCCAGGCGTCCGGCGACCCTGGCGTGCTGGCTCGCTCGACGTTCCTGCTCGAGCTGATCACGAGCGAGCTCGGCCTCGTGGGCAAGTCGGTCGAGCTGTTCCAGGCGGCCGGCGATCTGAACGGCGAGGCCGACGCGCACAACAACCGCGGCATGGCGGCCTACTTTCGCGGCGACTGGGCCACTGCGCTCTGGGAGTACGAGGCGAGCCGTGAGCTGTTCGATCGCACCGGCGATGTCGTCGGCGCCGCCACCGCGCACAACAACATCGGCGAGATCCTGTCCGATCAAGGCCGGCTCGGCGAGGCGCGCGAGCGCTACGAGCGTGCCGAGCTGGGCTTCCGCACCGCCGACTATCCGATCGGGATCGCGGTGACGGTCAGCAACCGCGCTCGAACCGCGGCCCGTGCCGGCGACCACGACGAAGCGTTGCGGCTGCTCGACGAATCGATGCAGCGCTTCGAGACCCTGGGCGCGGGCGCGTACGTGCTCGAGCAAGTGGTCCGCCGCCTCGAATGCCTGCTGCTCGCGGAACGGTGGGACGACGCGGCCGACGTCCGGCGCAGCCTCGAGCAGCGCACGGCGCAGTCGCCGGCGGATGCCTACATGCGGACGGCCATCCATCGGCTCGCCGGATGGCTGGCGCTGCGGCAGGGCGATCTGGAGCTCGCCGAGGAGCAACTCGACGCAAGCCTTCGCGAGGCCACCCTCGCCGACGCGAAGTACGAGCGAGCTCTGACCCTGTTGGTGATGGCGGAGTTGCGCCGATGTCTGGCGGGCGACGCCCAGCACGTCGCTGCCGAGGCATCCGCGATCCTGCACGGCCTCGACGTGGTGTCCGTGGCCGGCTGGCCGGGCGACTGACCCTTACGGCAGTTGCAACTCGAGGCCCTCGCGGCCGATGACGACCTCGACGTGGACCGACTGGAGCTGAGCGGCCATGCGCTCGACGTCACCATCGACCCGGGTCGGGGCATGGTGGAAC
>JAOBWQ010000569.1 GCA_025463425.1 Ilumatobacteraceae bacterium
GCGTCGCCGTAGAGCGGGAAGAAGTGGTCCCAGTTGAACACGATGTCGGCGCCGGCTTCTTCGACCGCGGCAACCGCGGCACGAATCTGCCCGTAGTCGGCATGTTGCGGATGGAGCTGTACAGCAATGCGAACTCGAGCGGTCATCGCTCGGAGACTACCCACCCGCGCCGCGCTTGAAGCCCTGCGCTCACGTGAGGGCAGAACCCTCTTGCCCATTTCTCACCCGGCTCACGTCGGGCTCTACAGCGACGGGCTCATCATCGTTCACATGGACCCCGACGACATCCCCGCCCGTTCGTTCGACATGCCGACTGCGCCGCCCTCGTGGGCGCCGCCCGGCGGTCCCGACATCCTGCCGCCATCAGGCGCAGCAGCCGTGCCCGCGCCAGCGCTGAACTCTCCCCGGTTCACCCAGGCGCGGGCACGGCGAGGACGGCGCGCCCTGGCCCTGGCGGCCGCGTTGTTCGTCGTCGCGGGTGTCGCCGGTGGCGCCGGATTCGTGGGCGGTCGACTCGGCGACGATTCATCGAACTCGACCAGCACTGCCGCTGCGGTGCAGGCGCAGACCGTGTCTCTGGACGCGTCGGCCATCGACGTGGCCGCCGTGCTGGATGCGGTCGAGGCATCGGTCGTGTCGGTCGACACGATCATCAAGTACAGCCAGGGACCGTTCCAGGGCGAAGGACAGGACGCCGGCACGGGACTGGTCTATGACGCAACGTCCGGGTACATCATCACCAACGCGCACGTCGTCGACGGCGCCACCAGCATCACGGTGACCGTCGGCAGCGGAAGCCCCCGCACGGCCACGCTGGTGGCCGCCGACACGGCACGCGACGTGGCGGTGTTGAAGGTCGCCGACACCACCGGACTGGTCGCAGCGCCGTTGGGTTCCACCGCAGACATCGCCGTCGGTGACGCAGTGGTCGCCATCGGCAACGCGCTGGCGCTCGAGGGCGGCATGACCGTGACGCAGGGCATCGTGTCGGCGCTCGACCGATCGATCGACACCGAGAACGGCACGCTGACCGGCCTGATCCAGACCGATGCCGCCATCAGCTCGGGCAACTCGGGCGGCGCGTTGGTCAACGCTGCCGGTCAGGTGATCGGCATGAACACGGCCGTCGCATCGAGCTCGGGTGACATCAACGTGTCGAACATCGGATTCGCCATCTCGATCGACAACGCCGTCAGTGTGGCGAAGCAGTTGATCGCCGGCGGCTGATCTCGGGCGAGTGGTCCGAGCGAGCAGAATCGTGTGCATGACGACCGAGCTGCTGTACCTCCGTGACGCCTACATGACCGAGTTCGATGCGGTGGTGGTCGACGCTCGCGACGGCGCCGTGGCGTTGGACCGCACGGCGTTCTACCCGACGGGCGGCGGCCAGCCGCACGACAGAGGATCGTTGGATGGCGTGGCCATCACCGACGTTCGCAAGGAAGGCGAGCTGGTGTGGCACTCGTTCGACCTGGGTTCGGCCGGCACTTCGTTCGTGGTCGGGTCGACCGTCCACGGCGTGGTCGACTGGGATCGCCGGCATCGGTTGATGCGCACACACAGCGCTCTGCATGTGCTGTGCGGCGTGATCTGGAACGAGTGGCGGGTGCCGGTGACGGGCGGCAACATGGAGCCGCTGTCGGCGCGCATGGACTTCGAGTTCGATCCGCTACCAGAGGGCTTCGGTCCGCGAGTCGAAGAGCTCGTCAACAACGAGCTCGCTGCAGATCGAGCCATCGAGGTGTCGTTCCTGCCGCGCTCGACGGCCGTGATGGACGAGGACCTCATCCGCACGAAGGTCTCGATGATCCCCGAGTCGGTGCCCGAGATTCGCGTGGTCGACATCGTCGGCCTCGACAAGCAAGCCGATGGCGGCACGCACGTGCACACCACCGGCGAGGTCGGCCGCATCCGGGTGACGAAGACGGAGAGCAAAGGCAAAGGCAACAAGCGCATCAGGCTCGAAGTCATCGACGCCTGACTCGAGGCACGACGTGCCCGCAGCGAGAGGGGCACAGATCGCCGGATCGGTGCGCTGTTCTCGCGTGGTCGTCAGATCTTCTGCGCTGCTCGCCTTCGTCGTTATGTGCTCTACGGACGTGCGAGAATGGAGGACGTATCAGCGTGGGTCCCATCGCCATGCGTTGACGGCGGCTTGGACGCGAGGTCTGGCGCGATGATCGTTGGTCTCTTGGGATGCTCATGCTTCGGTTGTCCGAGTGAGCGGAGAGCAGGGCATGCGTCGAGATCCGTTCGTGGCGGCAGCCGAGGAGGTGGCGGTTGCGGGGCGGGCGGCTTGCGACGCGATCGAATCGGCGATCACAGCGTTGGAGGTTGGAGCGCGGAACCGCGCGACCGGCGTTCCCCTCGTGGACATTGTGGATGAGTTGATCCGCGCGGGCGGGAGAGACGTTCGGCTCGCCACGGCGGACGCATTCCACGAATTCGAACGAGCGCTCGTCGAGATGCGGGCTCGCGTGGTGTGCACGCTGGTCGAGGAAGACGGTCTGTCATTCACCGAAGTGGGCCGCCGGCTTCAGATCTCGAGACAAGCGGTCGCCCGTCTGTACCGGCACGCGAAGGAGCGCGGTGGACCAGCAGGAGATGTGACGTAAGGCACTTGGGGTACGTGGGGGGTACGGCCCGATTCTTGCTCCATGACGCCATTCACCGCCTCCGGCCCGTCGACGACGGAGGCTCGCGACACGGGTACCCCACTCGACACCCTCGAGGCCCGGTTGATGGCGGACGCCGTTCCACACATCTTGTTCATGGCGTCACCTGACGGGGCCACGACTTACTTCAACGAGCAGGGCACCAATTACACCGGTTGCTCGCGTGAGACGAACTACGACTGGAACTGGGTGACACTGGTGCACCCGGACGACGCAGAGCGCGCCCGAGAAGCGTGGCAAACCGCAGTTCGGACCGAGACGGAGTTCTCGCTCGACTATCGCATCCGCCGCTTCGACCGGACGTTCCTCTGGCACGCGTGCCGTGCGCGGCCAGTGCGCCACCCCGACGGCGGGATCCACGTGTGGATCGGAACGGCGACCGACATTGACGCGCAAAAGCAACTCGAGCTCTCGTTGCGACGCTCTCAACAGGAAGCGAGCGAGACGGTTGCATTGCTCCAGAGCATCGAGGCGGCTACGCCGATGGGCTTCAAGCTCGTCGATCGGGACCTGCGCGTGGTTCGCATCAATGACACTCTGGCCCAAATCAGCGGAACGTCGGCCAACGAGGTGCTCGGCCGGACTGCGCAGGAGATGACGCCCGAGCTATGGCCTCACCTCGAGGACGCCTATCGACGCGCGCTGGCCGGAGAAACCATCTGCGGACTTGAAGTCAGCATGGCGAGTGCGGACGCCCCCGCGCATGTGCGGCACTGGCTGGCCAGTTATTTCCCCGTCCGGATCCAAGACGAGATCATCGGCGTGGGAAACGTCGTGGTCGAGATCACCGACCGCAAGGAGGCTGAGGAGTTCCGCCGGATCGTCGTAGACAACATGGCCGAAGGATTGTTCGCGCTCGATGGCGACGGATTCATCTCGTACGTGAACCCGGCCGCATCGCAGATGCTGGGCTGGACGGAGGAGGCATTTCGTCGCCGCTCGATGCACGAGACGATGCACTTCCAAAGGGCCGACGGCACGGAGTTGCCCTCATCGGAGTGCCCCATCCTCCGGGTCTTGACCACGGGACGGCCGGTCCGGATCACCGACGACGCGTTCATTTGCCGCGACGGGAGCCCGCTGCCAGTCGCCTACTCTGCCGCGGCGCTCGGGAACGGCGCCGCCAACAAAGGGGTAGTCGTGGTCTTCCGCGACATCACCGAGCAGAAAAAGGAGCAGGCAACCCTCCAACGAGAACTCGCCGCGCTGAGCTGGGTCGGACGCATCCGTGACGCAATCGACGACGATCGCTTCGTGCTGTACACCCAGCCGATCGTGCCGCTCGCCGACGGACGGCCGAGCGAAGAGCTCCTCCTCCGCATGATCGGACGCAACGGCGAAGTCATCCTTCCTGGCGCTTTCCTACCTGTCGCCGAGCGGTACGGCCTCATCATCGAGATCGACCGATGGGTCATCACCCAAGCCGTCCGCCTGGCGGCGAGAAGCAATCGGACGATCGAAGCCAACCTCTCCGCTACGTCCATCGAGGCCTCGAACCTCCTCCCGTTCATCGAACGCCAGATCCAACAAGAGGGTGCGGACCCCGCCAACCTCATTTTCGAGATCACCGAGACCGCGCTGATGAAGGACGTCACCGCCGGCATGGAGTTCGCTCGCGGCCTTCGCGAGATGGGCTGCGGGCTTGCCCTCGACGACTTCGGCACGGGCTACGGCAGCTTCATCTACGTCAAGAACCTGCCGCTCAGCTACGTCAAGATCGACGTCGAGTTCGTGCGCGACCTCTGCACGA
>JAOBWQ010000596.1 GCA_025463425.1 Ilumatobacteraceae bacterium
CGGGAGATCATCACCACCCAGCTCGTCAACCAGATTGTCAACCTGTCCGGCATCTCCTTCGACCACCGGATCACCGAGCAGAGTGGGGCCAACGTCACCGACATCGCCCGGGCGTGGATCACCGCGCGAGACATCTTCGGGCTGCCGCAGCTGTGGGAGGAGATCGAAGCACTGGGCTCCGACGTCAAGCTCGACGTCCAACTCGACCTCATGCTCGAGGCCCGCAGGATGGCCGAACGCGGCGTGCTCTGGCTGCTCCGCCGCCGTCGCCCGCCGATCGACATCGCGACAACGGTCGGCGAGTTCCACGGCCCGATGGGCGTGCTGGCAACGCGCTACGACGACGTGCTCCGCGGGCAGCTCGGTGCGATCACCCACTCGACGTGGGCCGGCCGGCTGGCCGCTGGCGTCGACGAGTCCTTGGCGGAGCGATCGGCGGTGTGGCCGTTGTTGCACACCGCCTTCGACGTGATCGACATCGCCGCCCGCTTCCAGACCGACCTCGTGTCGGTGGCCGGCCTCTACTGGCAGTTGTTCGACGTGCTCGACATGCTCTGGCTGTGGGATGGCATCGGATCGCTGCCTCGGACCACCCGGTGGGAGACCCAGGCCCGCGCCGCGCTCCGCGATGATCTGCAGATCGGGCTCGCCGATCTCACCGAAGACGTCCTGCGCTCCGGCGGCGATGTCGCGCTCTGGATGGCGAAGAACGAGCGTGCGGTCGGTCGGTTGACCGCGATGTTCAACGACGTCCGCCGCGGCGACACGTTCGACATCACCACGCTGACGGTCGGGCTGCGCCAGTTGCGCAACTTGAGCCTCGCGACGAACTGACGGCCGCCACCCGGCCCTGTAGCCGCACCCGCGTCGTCCGGGTGCGGCCGTCCGATCACGTGGTCGCAGCGACCTTGAGGGTGAGGTACTCGAGGGTGTCGAGGTAGCTTGACTCGAGCAGCTCTTCGGTGTGTTCGAGGTCGAGCGGCGACATCGTGCCGGGCGCAGGGCTCGGTGGGTAGAGGATCGGCACGTGGCTGAGCTCGGCGAGGTCGCGGAGCACCATCTGCCGCGCATACACCTCGGTGACGTAGGAGAACAGGTCCATCAACGTGTCCGGAGCCCGGAGGTCGGCGGTGGGACTGGTGGTGTCGAGGACCACCAACGACTGCGCGCCCATGCCGATCGCATCGCGCATCGGGACGTTGTTGCCGAGCCCGCCGTCGTAGAACATCCGCCCGTCCCGGTTCACCGGTGGGAAGATCCCCGGGATCGCGGCGCTGGCGAGGAGTGCGCTCTCGAGGTTGCCCGCTCGGAACAACACCGGCGTGGCGCGTTCGACGTCGATCGCGACGGCGCCGAAGGGGAGGCGGAGATCCTCGATCCGGAGGTGGTCGCCGAGCACGGACTTGATCGACCGGATGAGCCCGTCGTTGGGGAAGAAGCTCTGCCGGGTTCGGCGCCAGTAGAGGAACGGTTTGATGCCGCGGAGGGGGAACGCGTCACCCCGCTTGGAGCTGCGCCAGAAGTGGTCCAGCTGCTCGATCGCGTTGGCCGGATCCGCAGCGAGCACGGCCCCGTTGAACGCGCCGATCGAGGTGCCGACGACGAGGTCGGGCACGATCCCGCGCTCGAACAGGGCGCGCAGCATGCCCACCTGCACGGCGCCAAGGCTGCCGCCGCCACCGAGCACGAACCCGATCGGGCGAGGCAGCCGGATCGACCCATCCAGAGTGTCCGTCACCCCTGTATCTCTACCGGTACTGGTTGCCGCGCGCAAGGATCCACTGCAGCAAGCCCGTCACAGCCCGCCGGTAACCTGGTCGAGCCATGTCATCCACTTCATCAGGCACTGCCTCCGCCGACCCGTCAGCCGACCGATCCACGCGTCCGCTCCGCCTCCGTTTCGCGCCGTCGCCGACGGGTTTCTTCCACGTCGGCGGCGCTCGCACAGCGCTCTACAACTGGGCCATCGCGCAGCGCGAAGGCGGCACGTTCGTGCTGCGCATCGAGGACACCGACGAGGCTCGCAACCAGCCCGAGTGGACCCAGGGGATCATCGATGCACTGGCCTGGATCGGCATCGACGCTGACGATCCACACTTCGAGGGCCCGTACTTCCAGAGCACGTACGCCGACCAGCACATCGCCGCCGCCAACCGCCTGTACGAAGCCGGCATGGCGTACTACTGCGACCTCACCGGTGAGCAGATCCAAGAGCGCGCCAAGGCCAGCGGCAAGCAGGGCTACGACAACTCCTCCCGAGACCGTGGGTTGGAGCCAGGTCCCGGGCGAGTGCTTCGCTTCCGCGTGCCCGAGGGCTCGACCGTGGTGCACGATCTCGTGCGCGGCGAGGTCGAGTTCGACAACGCGAACATCGAGGACTTCGTGCTGCTGCGCGGCAACGGTTCGCCGATGTTCCTGCTCGCCAACGTGGTCGACGACGTGACGATGCAGATCAGTCACGTCGTGCGCGCCGAGGAGCACCTGCCGAACACGCCGAAGCAGCAGATGCTGTGGGAGGCGCTCGGTGAGGTTCCACCGGTCTGGGCCCATGTGCCCGTGCTCGTCAACGAGCAGCGCAAGAAGCTGTCCAAGCGCCGGGACAAGGTGGCCGTCGAGCAGTACCGCGAGGAAGGCATCCTCGCCGACGCGATGGTCAACTACCTGATGACGCTCGGTTGGGCGCCGGCGGGCGACACCGAGATCGTGCCCTGGTCCGAGATCGTCGAGCACTTCCGCCTGGAAGACGTCAAGCACTCGCCGGCGTTCTTCGATCTCAAGAAGCTGAGTGCGTTCAACAAGGAGTACATCAAGGCGATGCCGCTCGACGACTTCGTCGCCGCGTGCGCGCCGTACCTCACATCGGACGACGTGCCGTGGCCGCGCGAGCAGTTCAACCCTGTCGTGTTCTCGGAGATGGCGCCGCTCGTGCAGGAGCGCGTGGGCACCCTCGCCGAAGTCATCGGCTACGTCGACTTCCTGTTCCTCGCCGATGCCCCGATCGACGAGGCAGCGTTCGCGAAGACCATGGCTGCCGCAGACGCGGTCGCCGTGCTGGCCGAGACCATCGATGCGTACGAGACGGCGGAGTGGGACGCCGAAGCGCTCAAGGAGACCTGCTTCGCGATCGGCGAGGCGCACGGCGTCGCCAAGGGCAAGGCCCAGGCGCCGATCCGCGTCGCGATCACGGGGCGCACGGTCGGGCCGCCACTGTTCGAGCCCATCGTGCGGCTCGGTCGCGAGGAGACGCTGCGCCGCCTGCGGTCAGCGCTCGATCGCATCGGAGCGCCGACCGCGTGAGCGACGTCGAGCCGGGCGGCATCATCGTCGATCCCGCCGCGCTCGACATCTCCTCGGTCACCGGAAGCCGGCCGAACGACGGCGACACGCCGCCGGCCGGTCTGCCGATCCCCCCGGCCCCGCCGCGCCGCCGACGAGGGCTCGTGCTCAAGGTCGGGCTCGCCCTCGTGCTCTTGCTGATCGCCTACTACGCGATCAACCTGTTCCAGGTCTGGCAGGTCGGACGCAGCGACCAGGCCCGCCCCGTCGACGCGATCATCGTGATGGGTGCGGCGCAGTACGACGGTCGCCCGTCGCCACAGCTCCAGGCACGCCTGGACCACGTCGTCGAGCTGTGGAACGAGGGCCTCGCCCCACTGGTGATCGTCACGGGCGGCAACCAGCCCGGCGACCGGTTCACCGAGGCGAGCACCTCTGCGCAGTACCTCACCGAGCACGGCGTCGACCCGGCAGCGATCGCCGAGGAGGACCACGGTCACTCCAGCTGGGAGTCGCTCGCTGCCGTCGCCCCGATCCTCACCGCCCACGGGGCGCGCACCGTGCTGCTGGTCAGCGACCCGTACCACTCCTTGCGGATCCGGCTGATGGCCCAGGAGCTCGGCTTCGTCGCCTACGTGTCCCCGACGCGCACCAGCCCAGTGCGGGGCACGACCGCCTTCGGCAAGGAGATCAAGGAGGCCGCCGGCATCTCGCTCGGGCGGATCATCGGGTTCGATCGGCTGCTCTCGATCACCGGGTGAGAGAGCCGTTTTTCGGGTGTCGGCATCAACGCCCGACCGATACACTTCGGTGCCCTCACGGGGACCGTGATGGGGAGTGGTGTAACTGGCAACACAGCAGTTTCTGGTACTGTTATTCCGGGTTCGATTCCTGGCTCCCCAGCTTCGCAACAGCCG
>JAOBWQ010000603.1 GCA_025463425.1 Ilumatobacteraceae bacterium
CGCGGCACGCGGCGGTGTGTTGCCAACTCAGGTCGTCGTCTTCGGCATCTCGCCGTGCAACCATTCACTTTCCTTGCGATCGGCCCCTCGGTCTGGACAACCAGCACCTTACAAAACGATCCAGCGCCGCACAATTGGCACCTGTTGCAAGCGTCCTGACGAGGGTGTTCGCCGGGCATCGAGCCCGAATTCCCGGTACGGACGATCCGGCTGCCGCAGTGATGACACACTGATGCGATGGGCAGTGAGAGTCGAGCGAACGCGCAGCAGGCCGACTACTGGACATCCTCTGGCGGCCGCCACTGGGTCGCCGAGCAGCAGCAGTTCGACCACATGCTGGCTGCGTTCGGAGCCGAGGCCCGGCGGGTTCTCGCGGCGATGCCGGGCGAACACGTCCTCGATGTCGGCTGCGGCACCGCGACCTCGACGATCGCGATCTCGCAGGCGGTCGGGCCGACCGGCTCGGTGGTCGGCTGCGACATCTCGCCGACGATGATCGATGCCGCCCGGGTGCGCACTGCGGCACTGTCGAACGTGTCGTTCGCGATCGCCGATGCCCAGACCGACGATCTGCTCCAGGCCCACGCCTTCGACGCCGTGTTCTCGCGGTTCGGCGTGATGTTCTTCGCCGATCCATCCGCGGCGTTCACCAACATCGCGGCTGCGGTCAGACCAGGTGGCCGTCTCGCCTTCGTCTGCTGGCAGAGCGAGGACGCCAACCCGTGGATCTCGATGCCGGCACGGGTGATGCGCTCGTTCACACCGGAACCGGTGCTCCCACCGGCCGACGCGCCGGGACCGTTCGCCTTCGCGGATCCGGCGCGCATCGAGGCCATCCTCGCCGCCACCCCGTGGCGCGGAACCACGATCACGCCCTACAGGGCGACGCTGGAGATGGGCGGAGGACTCGGGCTCGAGCCGGCGCTGCAGCAGTCGATGGGGACGCGTGCCGCGCAGGGCCTGCGCGAGCAAGTCGACGACGAGACCTACGCGCGGGCGATCGACGCCGTTCGAGCCGAACTGGCCGGGCACCTCGACGACAGCGGCGCCGTCACCTTCCCCGGAGCGGTGTGGATCGTCAGCGCCGTCAAGCCCTGACCGCCCGCATTCGTACGACTCAGGCGGTGGCGTCGACGTCGGCGTTCGCCTCGGGCGAGATGTCGGTGATCTCGTCGTCCGCGGCTCCGTCGGCGCCGCGCTTCTTGCGCATCTCGCGGTAGTCCTTGGCGCCACCCTCTTCGGGCTCGACCTCCAACGTGACCCCGTCGATCGCGACGACGCGGAGACGGTCACCGGCCTTCAGCGGTGTGGCCCGGTTGGTCCTGGCCCGCCAGCGGCCGCCGGCGACGTCGGCGATGCCCTCCGGCCCGATGTCGGCGATGGCGGTGCCCATTTCGCCGATCATCCACTCCCGGCCGACGGTGGGCGTGGCGAAGCGGGTGCGCACCATCGAGGGCATGCCGACGATGAACGTCAGCAGGATCCCACCGATGCCGGCGATGAGGGTGATCCACGACGGACGGAGATCTGCGCCGAGCACGTCTCTGTAGAGGAACCACGAACCGATGACGAAGAACACGACACCCACGCCGGTCCACAGCCGGGGGATGCCGACCTGGACATCGATCGCGAACGCGAACATCGAGAACAAGATCGCGGCGACCGCCCAGCCGCGGGTCGGCAGAGCGGCCAGGCCGTAGCAGGACAGCACGATGCATGCCGCGCCGACAACACCGGCCACGCCGACGCCGGCCGTGAAGAACTCGAAGATCAACAATGCGAGGCCGACGATGAAGAGCAGGTACGCGACCGCCGGGCTGCTGACCGTGTGCAGGAGCTGGTTGAGCAGCCCGAGCTTGAAGAAGCGCACCAGCGTGGCGTTGTTCTGGGTGCCACCGTTGTCGTCGAACGTGCGCGAGACGGTGGCGAGGACCTTGCCGCGTGCGTGCAGGCCGTCCATCGCGAGCACCATGTTCTTGACCGAGGGCACGCCTTCGTCGGTGATGTCGAGCTTCAGGGCCTTCGAGTCACGGGCGTCCTGCAAGCCGATGCCCTGCGTGCGCAACCGGTCGTCGACGTTGTTGAAGTCCCCGAAGTCGACCGTCACCCCCGGCACCAACAGTGGGGTGCCGTACTTGCCGATGTGCGCGCCGGGTGCCATGCCCGTGGCGTCGGCTGCGGCGAGGAGTTGGGCGCCCAGGCCGTAGAGGTTGGCGCCGGACGGACCGACCCAGATGCCGATGGGCACCGGTGAGTCGCGCAGCACGCCGAGCAGATACGCCATCCGGTCCCGGCTGACGACGGCGCCCGTCGAGTTGAACTGGAAGATGACTGCCTGCGAGCCGTCGGTGGTGGCATCGCGCAGCGAGGTGACGATCTTGTCGACCAGGATCTCGTCGATCAGGCCACTGACCTGGACGACGTTCACCGGGGCGAGGTCTGCGGCATCGGTGGCGCCGGCGTTGCTGGTGGCATTGTCGGTGGCGGTGCTGCTCGGTGCGGTGGCGCCTGGATCAGTCGTCGGCGGCGTGCTGGCGCTGGCTCTGGGCGCGAGCAGCCCGATGCCGGCCGCCGAGGCCAACAGGATGATCGCTAGTCTGCGCAAGGAGAGCCTCCGGAGGGCGTGTGGATTCAATGCAGTTCTTCGGCGCGGCCCGGCTGGTCATCGTGGCCGGAAAGGGCGGCGTCGGAAAGACAACG
>JAOBWQ010000616.1 GCA_025463425.1 Ilumatobacteraceae bacterium
CGAACATCGATGACGAGGTGGTCGCTCAGGAGGACGTCTTCAACAGTTGGGCGGACGATGCCGACTGGGAGAGGCCACCCGATGTCTACGACGTGATGAGCGACCGCTTCGGTGGGTCGGACTTGACGGAAGAGGGCTACGAACGCCTTCGGCACCCTCCGTCGACCTCGCCCTATCGTTAGAAAAACCGGCTCACCAGGGATGATGTCGATTTTTTCGGTTCGCGTATAGGTAGGAGCCAAGATCCGGCAGACGGATCTCCCACGGCCTTGGGGGTTCCTCATGGAGACCCGATGCGCTTGACCAACGGTCGGAGCGCCACCGCGGGCCTAAACCCTTGAATTGACCCAGCAAGTCGCCGGGTCGATCGACATCTTGTAGTCCCAAACCAGACAGAGCCGCCTCGCCTAGAGGCGGCTCTGTCGCGTCCAAGGAGGCACGCATGATGCCATCCATCTCGACGTGGCCTGCGGCCGTGGCGTTCGTCGTCATCGCCTTGTGCTCGCTCGCGAAGAGCGACAGCCCGATCACCCGGGCGATCGCTTCACGACTCCGCCGCCGGCACTAACAGGCGCTGCGTCCAATGAGATCGAGAATTCATGGGTGTCGGGTACGCGCGCGCCCAAAGTGCGGTCCGAAGGACGGAACCGGCCGCCAACACGAGGAGTACCGCTCGGCGCACACGAACGCCGAGATTGGTCGCCGATCGCGTTCACGAAGCGGACCCGTTCGCCAGGATCGACCATCAGCGTTCGTGATGCGCCCCGACTGAGGTGGAGACAGCGCATAACGCGCGCGACCGAACGACGCCACTGTCGACGTCGATGATCGCGCCAGAACGGCGCCTCGGCTCGCACGACGGCTCACGAAGGACGATCTTGGAGGAATCGGGACGCACGACAAATGTCTCACTATTGGTCGTGTGGGGTTGTCGATACGCTCAGCGTTCCTATGGCTCGCTCATTGAACACCCAGCATGACGTGACGATCGCCGAGATGATCGCCGGCTCCCGCAGCGTCACCGACATCGCGAAATCGCTCGGAGTGTCTGACCCGACCGTCTACAAAGCTCTTCACCGTCTCGGCCTCACCCTGCCGACCAAGGCTGCGGTCCGTCCAACGACCGCGAAGTCGCCGTCCAAGCCAGTCAGGAAGGCATCTGCCGTGAAGGCACCGAACGCGTCGAAGGCCGCCGCGAAGAAGTCGTCGCGATCGGCAAAGTCGGTGAACAACGCGACGGACATGCCGGTGCCGAAGGCGTCAGCCGCGAAAGCACCTCTCGCAACCAAGAGTGCGACCGCGAAGAAGTCGGCACCGAGGAAGACCGCGGTTGCGATCGCGCCAGTCACATCGGGCACGTCGAGCGTCGAACTGGTTCCAGTGGCCCAAGCGCAAGACCTGCTGACCGTCCGTGTCGACAAAGGGGTCGAACTCCTCAAGAACTTTTCCGCCCGCATCGTGAAGAATGAGCGTGAACTCACCGCCCTGCGGCAGCGGTACGCGGACACCCTCGCGAGTCTTGCGCTGACCTGACCATCGTTTGTCGCCCACTTCGTCGCGCGAAATCGCTGATGCTGACGGCCGCCTGAATGCCTCGGCGAGGAGGCAATGGATCTTCTTGACCAGATCGACACCGCACACTCTTGGCCGTGCCGCCAGGCGTTCCAACAGGCAGCACAATCTCAAGGAGTCGCCTCCGGCAGATCCGCGAAGGGCGTGCCTGCGATTCGTGAATCGCAGCAGCTGTCGCGCCAGCCGCAAGACCGACACTTGAAGTGCGCGTGCTCCGGGTGGAGGTTCCCTCCGCACAGTGGGCATTCGGAGAAGGTCCCGAAACGGTCGCATCGCGCATTCGTCGAAGAGGGTGATGCGTCGACTGTCGACTGATTCTCCATCCGTGGAGTCTCGCATCCGCGGAGCGTCGGATCGAGGCCGTTCACGATCTGACTAGCAGGGCGAGTCGACAGTCCCGGACACATGGTCGTCGGCCGCCTGCTCGCAGTTGTCCGCGCAGATCGTGACGGCTTTGCCCTCGCTGCGGTCGACGTGCGCTTCGTTGATTCCGAGTGGTGTGTTGCAGCGGCTGCACCGTGTTCGAGCACCTTTCGATGCCGAACTCGCTGACGGCGTTGCGGCGGGGGGCGCGTTGGTGGCCTCGTGCGTGTCGGCGTCGGAGTTGGTGAGCAGGTTGAGTTGCCCTTCGATCTCCCTTGTCGATCTGCTCGGCGCCTGCGACGTCTTGCTTTCCGCAGGACGTGACGTGGCGATCGGTTGGGGCAGCTGCTCGCGGGCTGCCTCGATTGTGCTTTCGTCAACGACCTCGGTCGTGCGGTCCGCAGGTTGGTCTGTGAGTGGGCAGGTTGGTTGGCTGGGGTCGACCTCGGGTTGGCCCTTGTCGTCGAGAGGGATGAGGTCGCGCAGTCCCGCCTCTTTCCACCAGCGGACTGCGTCGAGGTGGATTGGTGGGAGGGTGCCGTGGAGGAGTACTGCCTCGCCGGGGAACATCTGGCGCAGTGCGTTGGCTGGGGCGAATCCCTCCGATGTCTCCGCTTCCGAGACGGTGCGGCCGGCACTGCGCTGGTTCCCCCAGATGGTCGGGATCTCGCGTGATGTTCCGCGCGTGTTGACGTGCTCGGTGCCGAGGAGGGTGGCGAGGTAGCCGGTAGTGGCGAGGTCGTCGACACCGGCGAAGAAGCATTTGGTGCGGTGCCCGGATAGGACTGCGTCGGAGAGGGTTCCGTAGCGGTGTTGCATCTGGGAGAGCGATTGCCAGCACGTGACGAAGAAGGCGCCGAGCGCGGCGATAGTGGAGACTTCGGCGGGGAGCCATCCGAGTTCGAGCTGGCCCGCTTCGTCGATGACGAACAGCAACGGCTTCTCGAGCGGGCGTCTGGCGATGTCCCCCGCGTGGATGGCGTCTTTGAGGTCGGCGAGAACTCCACCAAGCACCGGTGAGAGGCGTTCGAACTCGGGTTGCGACGCGGCGAGGTAGAGGGTATTCGCCCGGCCGTCCTCGCCCGCCATGAGCCAATCGAGGTTAATGAATCTCGGCTTCGTCGACCATTCGTCGGTGGCGTCGTAAGCGGGTCTGGCAGAGTCGGTGGCGGAGTGGGCGACGGACGGTTCGAGCCACGGGTCGAGCGCGAGCGACGCGGTCGAGTAGATGCTGGAACGGATCTTGTGATCTTCCCTGCCGATCCCGATGAACGTGACGGCGGCGTGTCGGGCCATCAGCTTGATCTCGGTCTCCTGCTTGTCGAGGCCGCGGTTGATGAGTGTGTTGATGGTTGGGTCGCTGGCGCCGGCCATCGTGGTCACCCATGTTGCGATCTGTTCCATGGACACGCGGGTGGGTTTGTCGTCTTTGTCGGTGAGGAGGCGGGCGAGTCCGGCGACGGCCATGAAGGCGCTGAGCAGTTTCTCGCCGTGTTTGGTCCAGTAGTCGGCGTTGGACACGCCACCCCGTGGAATGGCTTGCGCGAGCGCTCGCCCCGTGCGCAAGGCACCGGACGAGGTGGTGACGGCTTCGAGCGGTGACCAGCGGGCGGTGGCAAGACCGGTGGCGCCGCCGGGATCGAACACGGCGATCTCGCCGCGCTTGCTGCGTGCGTTGGCGGTGGTGTTGTAGAGGTCTCGTTTTACGGACACGGCGACGACGGGTCCGTCCCAGGTGGCGATCGCGGAGGCGACGAGGGCGGTCTTGCCGGACCCGGTCGGCCCGATGAGTGCGACGGACCCGCGGTCGCCTTGGCGACGTGTCGAGCCTCGTGTCATCGCGCTCCTGGTTCGGTCCTCGGTGGCCAGGATCGACGACGTTCCCGCCATCCGTCCGAGCAGCATCCGTCCAGCGGGTGGGATGACGTCCTTGACGATCAGGGGGGCGATGTCGGCTTGGCGGGCTTGGTGTGCTTCGGTGTCTTGGCCGAAGCGGCGACGACGGGCGTCGACTCGGACGCGCTTCCATCCGAAGTAGGCGAGCACGCCGGTCGCTATCAGCGCGAGCAGCGCGAGAGATGTGCACGCCCAGTAGAGCGGCGCGCCGGGAAGGTCGTGTGCAAGCTGCCCCCAGGCGGCGCGCTGGCTCTGTCCACGGAGCAGGCGTGTGGCGACGGGGAGCCAGTCACCGAGCCCTCCCCCGACGTGTCCACCGCCGAGCACGGTGGCGAGCCGCGCCCCACCCCAAGTCGCCACGCCGACACCAATGACGACGGCGCCCGCGGCGATGGCGACAACCTCGGTGCCTTCGCCGGCTATCGACGTGTTCTTGTCGGTCATTGGGAGTCGCCGGCGATGCCGATGTCGAGTCCGTCAAGCCAGTCCCCCATCTCGACGCCGATTTGGGCGAGGCGGAGTTCGTCGACGAGCGGTCTGGCGGCGTCCTCGGCAGCAACAGCCTTGGTGAACGGCCCGTAGACGACGATGCCGCGGTTGGTGGCGTAGTGGAGCCAGCCGTACCAGCGGGTCATGCTGCCGGGGATCGGCAGCCCGTACGGGTCGAGGGTGTCGGCCCCGAATTCGAGGACGTCGCCGACGGCGAGTGTCTGCGGGAGCTGCCAGCCGCGTTCGCCGGGTGTCCAGGCGAAGGATTTCCAGTGGCCTGTGCCGGGTTCGCGCCAGTGCGTCGCGATCCACGCTCGGCGCTGGGGGCCGTGCGGGACCGGCAGGTCGGGTGTTTCGATGAGGCATCCGCCGGCGTGGCGGAACACCCATTCGGTGGTGTTCATGGGCGTGGGTCTCCCTGATTGCGTCTGGCAATGAGGGAGGCGCTCGTCGGTGACACCTCGAACCGTTGAAGAAAATGGTACTCCCGTGCGTTCGATCTGTGAAGTGTCATCGTCGGCCTACAGCTCGATCGTCGCTTCGTCGCCGAGCCCAGGCCGTGCCACCGATTCACGGTGAACGGTCGGCAGCTGGTGGGGCCAGTCCGGTTCGGTGAGGGCCCAATCGTTGAGGTCGAGTCCATTCGGCGGTGTCAGCACTCGGGGTTCGATGTCGTGTGCACGGAGGAGCGGGCAGAGCGCTTCGGCGACGCGTCGACCGGCGGCGTCGGGGTCACAGACGAGCGTGACCGCGAGGTCGCGTTCGGTCGCGTGGGAGGCGATCCGTGCGGCGACGGATTCGTCGGGTGTTTGCGCGCCGAGGATCGCGACCGCGGCGAATCCGGCTTGGGCGGCGATGACTGCATCCGGGAGGCCTTCGCAGACGAGCAACTGCGCAGAATATGCTGCGGTGGTGGTGACGGGGAAGGCGAGGCGCGGGTGTGGGGCGAGGGCGGCGGCGGGGTTGTCGTACTTGCGGCCGGTGGCGTCGGGATCGAGGTAACGGGCTTGAACATAGGTGACCCGTCCGGCCGGGTTGAGAGCCGGGAACGTGGCGGCGATCGCCGCGCCGTACGGGAGCCCGCGCTCGCGGCGCAGCACGGCGCGGGACGGGTCGGCGCCGATCTGGTTGGCGTGGATGGTGTCGTCGTTGATCCCCCGGTTGTGGAGCCACTCGCGCACAGGCGCGCCTTGAGGTCCGCGCAGGACGCTGGCGCAAAGCCGTACGTAACGTTCGACAACGGGAGCCATCACGGTCGCAGGCAGGGCGCGTTCAGGTGCGGGTTTGGGTTGGATGGGTGGGAATGGCCGGTCGGGGATCATCCCGGCGCGGGTGGCGAGCCAGTCGACGGCCTCCGTGCGGTCTCGGTTGCTGGTGATGGTGACGAGGTCGATGGCGTCGCCGCGGTGGTCGCCGGACCAGCAGCGCCAGCGTTCGTGACCGTGGTGGTCGCGGTACATCGATACCGAGGCGCGATGGTCTTCGTGCCCGGAGACGGGGCAGTGCCATCGCCGGTTCGGTCCGAGTCGGCCGGAGGGTTGGCCGAGTTCGTCGAGGAGGTTGGCGAGGTCGGTTCGGGCGAGGACGTCGTCGATGCTCCACCGTGGCGTGCCACGGTCATACGCGTTCACGTTGATCCACCATGGCTTGATCGGTGTCGAACAGGCGCCGCTCGTTCGGGGTGAGCATGGCTTGCACGACTGCGGAGCGGGATCCGATTCGCCAGATCGCCCGACCGGGGACGAGTTGGCCGAGCCATTGCCGTTCGCGATCGGAGAGGTCGAACATGGTCGCTGCATCAGCGATCTGCTCAGGTGGTTGGCGGAGCAGCACTCGGGTCTGGATGTCGCTCAACAGTCCCGCGGCGATCTTCGCGGCGGCGGTGCCGTCATCGGCTTGTGCGGTCAGGTCGGCGGGTCGGTGGCAGACGAGGACGGTGGCGACCCCGTGAGCGCGGGACAGCTTGAGGCTCGACTGGAAATAGGAGGCGCCGTGGCGGATCGCTGCCCACGCTTCGTCGACGACTTGGATCGACTGCCGATGCGGGTGACCGCGCAGGGCGGCGGAGAGCCAATGCGTGGCGGCGATCATCACGAGCGGGAGTGCGTCGCGTTTGCCGTAGACGGCGGACAGGTCGATCACGACCCCCGGGCCGTGCTCCCAATCGACGTTGACGGTGGTCGTCGAGTCGAACATGCCGCGCAGCGTGCGGCGGCAAATCTTGTCGAGCGCGAATGTCACTGGCGACGTGGCCCGGGCGAGCTCGAGCTGGGTGTGACGCGACATCCGCACGAGCTCATCGGCGGGGTCCGCAATCTCTGCGCACAGGTCGGCGAGCGTGAACGGGGCGCCGTTGCGGCAGCGTCGCTCCACGGCCCAGCCGAGCACCGCATCCTCCAACGGTGACAGCTCACGACCGAGGACCACAGCGACGAGCTGGGTCGCGAGGCTTTGCCGGGCGATGACACTGTCATCGGAGTCGTCGTCGGTGGCGTCCATTGGGTTGATCCGGTGCGGGCCACCCGGGTATAGCTTCACGACGCTCAGGCCGAGGTCGGCAGCGACCGGGCTGTACTCCCCCTTCGGGTCGATGATCGCCAGATAGCGGCGATCCCCGTAGACGGCACGGAGCCGACGGATGAGGGCTTTGACGGTGGCGGACTTCCCGAACCCGACGGAGCCCATCACGATCATGTTCGGGTTCGTCAAATGGCGTTCGGTGTAGAACTCGAACGGATCGAAGTAGAACGCGCCGACCCCGGCGGTGATGTTCGCGCCCAACAGCGCGCCACGGTCACCGAAACCGCTGTCGGCGTGGAACGGATACGCCGAACACAGATGGGCCATCGTCGTGCGATGCCAGTCCGCCGCCAATCCCGCCCTGGTCATGTCCACCTGCCTTGCCGCACCGAGCGGCCGAGCGGCAATGATGCAACCCAGCCTTCGACATGTCGTGCGGCGAGCGGACGGAGATCGAGCATCGATTGCGCTGCCGCCTGCTCCACCGCTGCGGCTGTGTCGTCGAGGTCATCGAGCGTCGATGCGGTAACGGTGACGATCCCGACGTGACGGAACTCCGGATGCCCTTCGGCGAGCTCACGCTCACGCGACTCGACATCCGCATGCCGGCGACGGTCACGAGCGGTCAACCGGAACCCGTGCCCTTCTTTCTGTTGGCGATCGGCCTCGATCGAGGTCAGCTGCCGGTTCGCCTCCTGCGCCGCCCTGGTCAGCGCGACGGGTTCGAGGACCATCGTCACGGTCCGGGTCGCGGTCGCGCCGGTCAGCAGCGGTGCCATCCAATCGGCACCGACGGGCAGCATCGGCCAACTCGCGACCCGATACGAACGATGCAACGATCCGTCCACGGCAGCGTCTGACCATGACGGTTCGACCGCCATCGGGCCCCATTCCAGTGACGCGCGCCCTGTCGCCGCGCTCAGCGACCGATGCTTGCCCTGCCCGGTATTGATCCGGGTCGGATCGGAGCGGGACCTGACCGTCTCCGCCAGCGCCGCCGGTGACAACACTGCGTTCGTGAGGACACCCGCAGTCTCGAGTCGGTCGCGGAGCAGACGGGCCTCGTCGAGGACGGCCTCGATCGACGCCGCCAATCGAGTGAGGCGACGTCGTGACCGGACCTGCCTCATGTCGACGGTGAGCGTGAGCAGCACCGTATGCGACACGGTGTGCGGAGCCTGCCAGAGCAGCAGCTGGTCGTAGTCCTCGCGGGACTTCGATTGCTGCGAGGGTGCCGCTTCATCGAGGAACTCGAGGTGGCCGTCGACCCCGATTGGTTGGGTCCACACCTGCCAGGTCAGCTTCGAGACCGGGCAATCGACGCGTGCCAGCGGGGCCAGTACGGCGCCCCAAGCCGAGACCATGCCGTCCTGCTCACGCGGCGAAGCCACTGCGAATCCGTCACCGGCAACGTCGACAACGACCGAAACCGTCCCGGCCGGCCTGTCATGGACAACGCCAGCTGACTGTGGGCCGTTCGCCCAGTCGAACTCGGCAGCCAATACGTCGAGCCCATTCAGCGCCGCGGGAACCTGGTTCTCGTAGCCGTCGCCTGTGCCAAGCAGTGAGGTTCGAACCCAGGTGTTGCGCCGCCGTAACCGGTTGATGGCGATGTGCGCTGCCGGTGATGCGGTCTCGTACAGCGGGGTCCGCTTCCACGTCCCGAACGAGATGATCAGACCGATGCAGGGACCGAGCACGCCGACAAGGGGAATCTGACTCGCGATGCAGACGGTCAGCCACACCACTCCGACGACGATCGGGATGCTCTGTCGAACGGTCAAGCCCAACAGCAGCCCGGCACGCGTGTTGTCCCCGAACGAGTAACGGGCGGCAGCGCGCTCCGGCTCGCTCATCACTGCTCACCATCAGTGCGTGCCGAACGCGGCGCCTGGACGGACGTCCGGGATCCGGCATCATCCGAATCAGACCGTGCCGCCCCAGGGCTGCGGGAGGCGGCGAACGGTGACGCCGCAGCCGAGGGCATCGCAGTCGCGCCGCTGCGCGAACCCCGAGAGCCAGCGCCTGCCGTCTCAGTCGCCGCGCCGGCGAAGCCGGACTGAGCTCCCCCACCGGCGGCCCCGGTCATCTGTGGCAGCGACCGCGACTCTGCGGACGCCGCTGCCGAAGTTCCGGCGGACTTGGCCATCATCCCTACGTTCGCTGCGGTCATCGCGCTCCGCCCCCAGCCACCGACAATCCCTGTTCCGACCGTCGCCGACTCGACGGTCGGGAGCAGCCGGTAGACGACCCACGGAGACAGGCCAGCGATCGCGAAGCACGAGAACCCGGAGATCAACACCCCCAACGCGGCTGCGCCGTCGCCGCCACTCGATGCAGTCCCGCCGTTCGCGAGGAGCTTCACGCCGACGACGAGTGTGATCGTGATCGCCGGTTTCGCGAGCACCAACGCGACCGTCACCTGGACCAGTCGGCGGCCCGATCCGCGCATCATCGGCGCAACTGACGAGGACCACACAATCGGCGCGAATGCTGCCACCACGTACAACAACGACGAGCGCATGAACAGCACGACCGTCGTGACGAGCAGTCCGATCATGCCGAACAGGAGCGCCAGAGGACCGAGGAACGTGCCGGCCAACGCGCCCGCGCTCCCGATCGTCGCTGCGATCCGGTCCATCGCCGCCATCGCGTCCGCTCGGCCGGCTTGCCACGCCACATCGCCGATCGCGTCGGATCCCTTGATCATGACGTCCATCACCACGATCGTCAGCGCAGTAGCGACGATCGACTTCGGGCCCTCCTTGAGCGCGTCGCCAATCAGTTCAGGGCGCCCTCCGAACCCGGCCTGCACAGCAGAGGCAAGCATCAACGCGATCGTGATCGACAGCGAGATAGCAGCGATTGGACGCACGAGGCCGTCAGCGAACCAGGCATCCGTGAGCCGCGGCGTGGTCGCTGTGTCGAGGACACCCCACACCCACTCCATCAACATCAACAAGCCGTTCGCGAACCAGGTGTAGATCCCCTCGATGACCTTGTCCCACGCCCAACCCGTCACGCTGCTGATCGCATCGCCGAACAGATCCAGCGGGTTCGGGATCGGGAACATCAGCGCACCGCCCGATCAACGTCGGCCGCGTCCCATCCCAGCGGTCCGCTGAACGTCGAGGCATCCTCGAACGCTGCGTCCGCGGCCGGTGACGGCGTGGGACCGAGAGCCGACTTCCAATCGTC
>JAOBWQ010000660.1 GCA_025463425.1 Ilumatobacteraceae bacterium
ACGTGATCTCCACGCCGAGCCGCCGGCATTCGGTGAGCTGGTTGCGGATCATGTCGCCGAGCTCGGCCCGGTTGGGCACGCTGGCTGCGAGGCGGACCTGGCCACCGGCGGCGTCCAGCTTCTCGTACACGTGCACGCTGTGCCCAGCCCGTGCGGCGGAGATCGCGGCCTGGAGCCCGGCGGGCCCGGCCCCGACGACCATGACCGACTTGGGTTTGCGGACGATGTTCGCCGGGCGCGCTGCGTACTCGGCCTCGCGACCGGTGCGCGGGTTCTCGATGCAGCCCAGCCAACGGTTGAGGCCCATCCGACCGACGCACTCCTGGTTGCAGCTGAGGCACAACCGGGTCTCGTCGGTTGCGCCGGCGCGGGCCTTCGCCGCGAACTCAGCGTCGGCGATCTGGCCGCGCACGACGCCGACGAGATCGCAGTGGCCCTCGGCGAGGGCGCGCTCGGCCTGCAACGGATCCTTGAACCGACCGACGCCCACGACGGGCAGATCGACGGCCTTGCGGATCGCGCTCGGGATGAACATCGCATAGCCCGGTGGGACGTGCATGCTCGCCTCGATCATGAACAGGCTGGCCGTCGCCACGCCGATCGAGGTGTTGATGTAGTCGACCTGCCCGGTTGCCTCGACGAGCTTGGCGATCTCGACGGCCTCGTCGATCGTCGTGCCGCCCTCGATCAGCTCGTCGCCGCAGATGCGCACGCCGAGCGCGAGCCGGCTGCCGATCACCTTGCGCACTGCGGCGACGATCTCGACCAGCACCCTTGCGCGGTTGACGAGGGATCCGCCGTACTCATCGGTGCGCTTGTTCGTGGCGGGGGAGAGGAAGCCGCGCACGATCGACGAGTGGCTGCACTGCAGTTCGATGCCGTCGAACCCACCCTCGGCGCAGTGTTCGGCAACGAGCGCGTAGCCGGCGACGATCTCGTCGATCTCGGCGTGGGTGACGGCCTTGGGCACCTCGCGGAACAGCGGGTCGGCCACCGCCGACGGCGCCCACACGGGGAGGCGGCTGAACATGCTGCTGGCCTGACCACCGTTGTGGTTGATCTGGGCGAAGATCGGCGTGCGATGCCGGTGCACGGCGTCGGTGATCCGTTTGTAGCCGGGGATCACGTCGCGGTGGAACCCGTGGATCAACTTCTCGTACGGCCAGTCGGTGGGGTGGGTGGAGTGCTCCTCGGTGATGATCAGCCCGGTGCCGCCGGCAGCGCGGGCGGCGTAGTACGCGGCGTGCTGCTCGGTCGGCTTGCCATCACGGGCGTAGTTGGTGAGGTGCGCGCTGAACACGATCCGGTTCCGCGCCGTGACCGGCCCCAGCTGCAGCGGCGTCCACAGGTACCGGTACGACATACGCCACGGAACCTACCCGCAGCACCCCCCCCCGCCCACCCCCAGGTTCCGCGCACGTTTTCCACCCCCACAGCGCGCCTTCCACTGCTCACTCTTGCAAGCGCACCGTTCACAGATCCGCGCTTGCTGTTGTTCGCAGGAAAATGCGCGCTCTGGGGGTCAAGAACGTGCGCGGAACCTCGGGGTCAGTCGGTGGGGTCGAGGTAGCGCTTGGGGTCGACGGTCATCAGGCCGGCATCGAGGACGAGGCGGGTGAGGTGCTTGCCGGCGCCGCGCAACGTCAGCGCGGCGTCGTCCCCGAGCGCGACGTACGGCGCCATCGCCGCACGGTCGGTGGCGTCTTCGATCGCCTGACGTTGGGCGCGTCCGGCGTCGGTGAACGCGCCCTCGGCATCGACCAGCCCGCGCGCGGCGAGGCCCTCGATGCCGGCCGCCCACTCGTCGTCGGTCCAGGAGCGGCTGGCCTGCAGCACGGCCGCCGGCACGTCGCCCGACGCGCCGTGGGTGATCAGCGCTTCGAGACCGCTCAGCCCTTCGAGCGTGAGCGCTGCGATGTGCGCGTCGCCGCGGTACTCGCGCAGCAGGGTCTGCCCGTGCCAGAGCGCGAGGTGCGGCTCGGTGGGCCACGGCAGTGATGCGTGCGCAGCGAACAGCGGACGGCCCTCGGGGTGTTCGCACGCGACCATCGCCGCGCGCTGGGTGAGCCCGGCCGCTTCGGCCAGCTCCACCGAGTCGAGCACCTCCTGCCCGAACGCGCGCCGAAGCGAGCAGTCGACCGCGTTGAGGCGCGCGGTCAGCATCGCCGCCGGCGAGGTCAGCGACCATGCGTTCTCCATGCTGTGCCGGACCAGGTTCGGGTGGAAGTTGTAGAAGGTCGCGATCACCACTTCGGCGGGCACCGCGCCCATCGCCGCGACCCGCGAGATGAAGTAACCGGGTCGGGATTTGGTGATGCCGACCGCAGCGTACGCCGGCGGCGCGTCGGGCGTGAAGTAGATCATCCCGTGGACGACCTCCATGCTGCGCCAGGTCTTGCGTGCGGTGAGAGCGTCCATCTGGGGCACCGTACGGCATCACCGCGTAGGGTGGCGTGTTCGGAAGAGGGGGACAGCGGTGGAGCATCTCGCAGGGAAGGTCGCTGTCGTCACGGGGGCCGGCAGCGGCATCGGCAAGGCGTTGGCCGAACGGTTCGTGGCCGAGGGGATGCGCGTCGTCCTGGCCGACATCGACGAGGTCCGTCTGCGCTCCGTGGAGGCTCAGCTCAGCGAGAACGGCGGCAACGTGCTGCCGGTCGTGTGCGACACGGCGCTCGAGGAATCCGTGCAGGCGCTGGCTCAGAAGGCGCTCGACCACTATGGCGCGGCACACGTGCTGTGCAACAACGCGGGCGTCGTCGGCACCGGCGATCCGTGGGCCGGGCCGATCAGCGTGTGGGACTGGGTGATCGGCATCAACCTCTACGGGGTCATCCATGGCGTGCGCGCCTTCTTGCCGATCATGCAGGAACAGGGTGAGGGTCACATCGTCAACACGGCCTCGATGGCAGGGCTGTTGGCGATGCCGGGAGCAGCGGCGTACAACGTCACCAAGCACGGCGTGGTCGCGCTGAGCGAAGGACTGTTCACCGAGCTGAAGAGCACGGGATCTCCGGTCAGCGTGTCGGTGCTCTGCCCGGGCTTCGTCAAGACCGAGCTGATGAAGCAGATGTCGTGGGCCGCGCGCCTCGGCGAGCAGCCGGCGGCGTCGTCGAACCCGGTCGCTCAGTTCATGGACCAGATGCTCGTCGAAGGCGTCGAATCCGGGATCTCGCCCGTCGATGTGGCCGATCAGGTGGTCGACGCGATCACGAGCGATCGGTTCTGGATCCTGACCCACCCCGACTTCGGCCCGGGGGTCACCGAGCGCTACCGGAAGGCAGTCGCACAGGAGAACCCGGTCTGAACTTCGCGCCCACCCTCATAGTCTGGTCGGCATGGCTGAACCCGACCTGACGATGACCGAGGCCGAGCGCGAGGAGTTCCTCGCCGATGTGCACGTCGGCATCCTCGCCATCGCCCGCAAGGACAAAGGGCCGCTGGCGCTGCCTATCTGGTACCAGTACGAGGACGGCGCGGTGATCATCGGGATCGGCGGCAACTCGTTGAAGGCCAAGCTGATCCGTGCCGCGGGTCGGGCGACGATGACGGTGCAGACCGAGACCCCGCCGTACAAGTACGTCTCGGTTGAAGGGCCGGTCGAGCTACTGCAGGAACAGCGCGACGACTTCGTGATGGCCTCTCGCTACCTCGGCCCGGAGTTCGGCCGCTGGTACGCCGACACCAACCCCAGCACCTCGGATACCGTGATCGCCAAGCTGACGCCGGAGCGGTGGATCACCTGCGACTACGGCAAGGGCATGGGTTGAGCGCACCCGCACCGGGCACCGTCCCCACCTGGCTCGACGACATCCGCCTCGAGCCCGGCCCGCCATTCGCCACGATGGGCACTCGTGCCCTCGACCTCGACGACTGGTTGATCGTCGACGACGACCGCGACGACGATCTGGCCTACAAGGCTCGCCTCTTCGACGACGCCCGCGCGGTGGTGTTCGCGTGCGACGGCGCCGGTGTCGACAGCCGGCCACCATCGCAGGAGGTGCTCCAGCTGGTTCGAGTCTGGCTCGGCCACCGCGGGATCGACCTGCCGCCTCTCTTCGGCGACGAGCACCCGCTCATCGAGGCTGCCCGCTTGGTCCAGGAGGATCTCGCCGTGCTCCAGCGGATCGAGGACTCGTGGGTGCTCACGGCCGGCGCCGTCTGCTTTCCGAGCCACTGGACCATCGGCGACAAGGTCGGCCTCCCGCTCGAAGGCGTTCACGCGCCCGTCGCGCACTACGCCACCGAGCTGCGCGACAAGGTCGACCGGTTCCACGACCGGTTGACGACCGATCGGCCGGTGTGGCGCCGCAACTGGTTCGTCAATCCGACGAGCGAGCTGCACCTGCCTGCGTACGGCCACCAGATGCACATCGCTTCGACGATCGAGCCCGACGGTTCGCCGATGTGGATCCGCAGCGAGTACCAGACCCTCCGCCGCCTGCCCGACACCGGCGCCATCCTGTTCACGATCCGGGTCCAGCGCGCACCGCTGGGCGTGCTGCGCTCGCGGCCTGACGTTGCGCTCAGGATGCTGGCCGCGGTGCAGTCGTGGGATCGCGACAAGCGAATGTACACCTCGACCGGCGGGGCTCTGGACGCGCTGATCGACTGGCTCGGCGGGGTGGCGCAGGCAGCATGACGAAGCCGGGACGGTGGGACCGACCGCCAGAGCCACACGACTGGAGGTGGGCCGTTGCCCACATCGGTCGGGCGATGGTGACGACGGGCGTGCTGATGTTCGGCTTCGTCGCGTACCAGCTGTGGGGCACGGGCCTGCAGACCAGCCGAGCACAGGACCGCCTACAGCGCGACTTCGAGAACCGGGTCAGTGCACTCTCGGTGCCCGCCGACACGATCGCCGTGACGACGACCACGCCCAGCGACCAGCCGCCGGTGGGCAGCACGACTGACAGCACGACCGGCCCGCCGACCGTGTCGACGGCGACCACGCCTGCCACCGACTCCCCGACGGCAACGACGGTGGCCGCGCCGACGGGTCCGGTCGCACAGGACTACGGCCCGGTGCGCGATGGCGAGGGCATCGGCAGGCTGAGGATCCCGCGCATCGGCCTCACCGACTACTACGTCGCCGGCGTCGGCAAGAGCGACCTCGCCTCCGCCGTTGGCCACTTCCCCCGATCGGTGGTACCCGGTCAGCTCGGCAACGCTGCGCTGGCGGGGCACCGCACGACCCACGGGGCTCCGTTCTCCGACCTCGATGCGCTGCAGCCCGGCGACGAGATCGACATCCAGACCGTCCTCGGTGGCGCGTACGTCTACGTCGTCACGGGCTCCGAGGTCGTCGATCCCAGCGACTACGGGATCGTCACCGACTCCGATGCATCGAAGGCCACGCTGACGCTCATCACGTGCACCCCGAAGTGGAGCTCGACCCAGCGGCTCGTCGTGCACGCCGACCTCGACACGGCGCGCAGCGGTTCGCCGGTCGGCATCGGTCAGGTGTTCTACGGCGAGGCCCAGCCGGACTCGACGCTCGG
>JAOBWQ010000016.1 GCA_025463425.1 Ilumatobacteraceae bacterium
CCGTGATCCGGATGCTGACCGAGATCGGCCACGTCGACAACGTCCCGGCCTTCATCGAAGACGTCAAGAGCGGCAAGGGAAGCCGCCTGATGGGCTTCGGTCACCGCGTCTACAAGAACTTCGACCCGCGGGCCACGATCATCAAGACGACTGCGTACGACGTCTTCGAGGTCACCGGCACCAACCCGCTGCTCGACATCGCCCTGAAGCTCGAAGAGGTCGCCCTCGCCGACGAGTACTTCATCAGCCGCAAGCTCTACCCGAACGTCGACTTCTACTCGGGCCTGATCTACCAGGCGATGGGCTTCCCGGTGGCGATGTTCACGGTGCTGTTCGCGATCCCCCGCACCGTCGGCTGGCTCGCTCACTGGCAGGAGCTCCTGGCCGACAAGGACCAGAAGATCAGCCGCCCCCGTCAGTGGTACGCCGGCGAAGCCGCCCGCGACTACGTCGACCTCAGCGCGCGGTAGACCGCCTACACCCGCACATCGACGAGGATCTTGCCGGTGTTGGCGTTGGTGGCCATGTAGCGGTGCGCGTCGGCGATGCGGTCCAGCGGGAACCGCGAGTCGATGATCGGCCGCAGCGCGCCGGAGTCGAACAGCGGCAGCATCTCGCGGACGAACCGCTGGGTCAGCGCGGCCTTCTGCTCGAGCGGTCGACCGCGCAGCGTCGTGCCGATGATCCCGGCCCGCTTGCCGAGCAACATGCCGACGTTGACCTCGGTCGCGCCGCCTCCCATCAGGCCGACCTGGATGATCCGTCCCTGCGTGGCGACGGACCGGATGTTGCGGTCGACGTAGTCGCCGCCGATCACATCGAGGATCACGTCGGCCCCGACGCCACCCGTGACGTCCATCGTCTCGGCGACGAAGTCCTGGGTGCCGTAGTCGATGACCGCGTCCGCGCCGAGGGCGAGGCACGCAGCGACCTTGCCGGCACTGCACGTCACGACAATCCGCGCTCCGATCGCCTTGGCGATCAGGATGCTGGCGGTTCCGACGCCCGAGCCGCCTGCGTGCACGAGCGCCCATCGACCGCTGGTCAGCCCGCCCTGCACGACCAACGCGTCCCACGCCGTGAGGTACACCTCGGGGATCGCCGCTGCGTCCTCGAGCGCGATCGAGGCCGGCACGGGCATCAGCTGTCGCTCGTGCACCGCGATCCGTTCGGCGTATGCGCCCCCGGCATCGATGGCCATGACGGCATCGCCGGCCTTCCATGACCGCACACGGGTGCCCACCGACGCGACGACGCCGGAGAACTCCATGCCGGGTATCTCCGGAGTGGTGCCACGTGGGTCCGGATAGAACCCCATCGTCTGCAGCATGTCGGCGCGGTTCAGCGCCGCCGAACGGATGTCGACCAGCACCTCGTCCGGGCCGACGACCGGGTCGGCGACGTCCTCGATCACGAGGGAGTCCGGTCCGGTGTGTGTTCGAAGCACGACAGCACGCATCGGGCCAGTCTCACACGCCGTGGAAACGAGCGCGCCTACGCTGCACGGCATGGTCTTCGATCCGACTCACATCGTCACGAACGTGGAGCAGCTGCGCACGCTCTACCGGATGCCGCACCAGCTGGTCATCGACAAGGAGCGACCGGTCATCGACGATGCGACGCGCGAGTTCATCCTCCGCGCGCCGTTCGTGCTCGTCGGAACGGTCGGTGGTGACGGCACGGCCGACGTGTCGCCGCGCGGCGGCCCGAGCGGCTTCGTCCAGGTGCTCGACGACACCCATGTTGCGATCGCCGACCTGTCGGGCAACAACCGTCTCGACACGCTGGAGAACATCGTCGCCAACGGCCAGGTCGGTCTGCTCTTCGTGCTGCCCGGCCAGGGCGAGACCGTGCGGCTCAACGGCCACGCGTTCTTGTCGACCGAGCCGGCGATCCTCGAAGGGTTCACCGCCGGTCTCAAACCGCCGAAGGTCGCCATCGTCGTCGAGGTCGTCGGTACCTACATCCACTGCGCGAAGGCCATGCAGCGCAGCCGGATCTGGGACCCGGCCAGCTGGACGGCCTACGCCGAGGCCCCCGACGGTGCCGAGATCCTCGTCGCCCAGCAGCTGCTCCCGTCCGGGGTCACCGCGCAGATGGTGCGCGACGATCTGGACACGGGCTACGCCCGCGACCTCGTCGACGAGCGCGCCTGAACGCCGGCTATCCGTCGATCAGGTCAGCGACTGCCCAGAGGCCACGCGGCGAACCACTGGGCACGGCAGGCAGGAGCAACGTGCGGATGCCGATCTCGACCGCAGCCCCGTCGTTGGCCGGGTTGTCACCCACCATCAGCACCTCATCCGGTTCGACGCCCACGGTCTGCAGTGCGATGCGGAACAGCTCCAGCTCGGGTTTGATCGTGCCGTGCTCGCCGCTGAGCACGAACGAGTGCACCAGCCCGTCGAGGCCGTGGTGGGCCAGGATCGGACGGAGATCGAACGGCACGTCGCTGACGATCACCACAGGGATGTCGCGGGCGCGTAGATCGCGCAGCACCTCCTCGGTGTCGACATAGGGCGTCCACCCCGCGGCGGAGGTCTCGAACTCGTACAGCGCGGCAGCGACGCCGGGCCAGCGCGAGTCCAGCTCGGACCACAACGCCAGCCAGCACTCGCGGTGCGTCGCGGCGCTCTTGTCGCGGCCCTTGGCGATCTCCTCCGGTGTCCGCGAACGCCGGCGGGCGTGGTCCCAGAGGGCACGCACGTCGGCCGGGTCAGCTCCCGCAGACGGACCGTCGGTGACGCCCCCGTGGCGGAGGGTCCAGTCGACGACGAACTCCACGCTGCCGGCCGTGTCGAACAGGGTGTGACCCCAGTCGAAGAAGACCGCCCGGACGGTCACGCCATCTTTTCTTGGAGCCGACGATCGAGCGCGTCGAGGAAGTCCTCGGTGCTGAGCCAGGGAGCATCCTTGGAGATCAGCAGGGCGAGGTCCTTGGTCATCTCGCCAGCTTCGACCGCTTCGATGCACACGGATTCGAGCGCCTCGGCGAACGCGACCACCTCAGGGGTGCCGTCCATCTTGCCGCGGTAGCTCAGACCCTGGGTCCACGCGTAGATCGAGGCGATCGGGTTGGTGGACGTCTTGTTGCCCTTCTGGTGCTCGCGGTAGTGACGGGTCACCGTGCCGTGTGCGGCCTCGGCCTCGACGGTCTTGCCGTCGGGCGTCATCAGCACCGACGTCATCAGGCCGAGCGAACCGAAGCCCTGGGCCACGGTGTCGGACTGGACGTCGCCGTCGTAGTTCTTGCAGGCCCAGACGTAGCCGCCCTCCCACTTCATCGCGCACGCGACCATGTCGTCGATGAGGCGGTGCTCGTAGGTGAGGCCGGCGGCGTCCATCTCGGCCTTGAACTCGGTCTGGTAGACCTCTTCGAAGATGTCCTTGAACGACCCGTCGTAGGCCTTGAGGATCGTGTTCTTGGTCGACAGGTACACCGGGTAGCCGCGGTTCAGGCCGTACCGGAGCGAGGCGCGCGCGAAGTCACGGATGCTGTCGTTGTAGTTGTACATGCCCATGACCACGCCGCCGTCGTCGCCGTAGTCGGCAATGACGAGCTCGGTCGGCGCCGACCCGTCGGCCGGGGTGTAGGTCATCGTGACCCTGCCGGCCCCAGGGACCTTCCAGTCGGTGGCCTTGTACTGGTCGCCGTGGGCGTGACGACCGATGACGATCGGCTTCGTCCAGCCCGGCACGAGGCGAGGGATGTTGGAGATGACGATCGGCTCGCGGAAGATGACGCCGCCGAGGATGTTGCGGATCGTGCCGTTCGGGCTCTTCCACATCTTCTTCAGCCCGAACTCCTCGACGCGGGCTTCGTCGGGCGTGATGGTGGCGCACTTGACGGCCACGCCGTGGCGCTTGGTCGCGTTCGCTGAATCGATGGTGACCTGGTCGTCGGTGGCATCGCGGTGCTCGATGCCGAGGTCGTAGTAGTCCAGCTCGATGTCGAGGTACGGCAGGATCAGCTTGTCCTTGATGAACTGCCAGATGATGCGCGTCATCTCGTCGCCGTCCATCTCGACGATGGGGTTCGCGACCTTGATCTTGTTGCCAGTGAACGCCATGCGCTACCAATCCTCTTTCGCCGGTTCCGGCTCCAACTTGTATTCGACTTGTACAGCCTAGCCGTTCGCGCCTCTGCCGAGTCCAGTTTGTGCCCCGGGCCACTGAGCGTCCACGTGGTGGACCAGAATCGGACTGCGGCGCGGGCCCTACTATCGCCCCATGGACTTCACGTGGACCGCCGAGCAGATCGAGTTGCGCGAGCGGGCTCGGCAGGTGGCTGCGGACGCGGTCGGGCGCTTCGGCCGACACAACGACAGCTGGATCAACGGATACAGCAAGGAGTTCGCCAAGGAGCTCGGCGAGCTCGACTGGATCGGGATGACCTGGCCGACCGAGTTCGGCGGCGGTGGTCGACCGGCGATCGATCGGTTGATCGTCGGCGAGGAGCTGATCAAGGCCGGCGCGCCGGTGGCCGCGATGTGGTTCGCCGATCGGCAGATGGGGCCGACGTTGATCGCCTATGGCCGTCCGGATCAGCAGGCAGAGTTCCTCCCCAAGATCCTCAGCGGCGAGACGACCTGGTGCATCGGGATGAGTGAGCCCGATGCCGGCAGCGATCTCGCCGGCCTCAAGACCGCGGCGGTGCGCGACGGCGAGGACTGGGTGATCAACGGCCAGAAGATCTGGACGAGCTTCGGCGAGGTCGCCGACTACTGCTACCTGATCTGCCGCACCACCACCGACGGCCCACCTCACGCCGGGATCAGTGAGATCGTCGTGCCGATGGACACTCCGGGCATCGAGGTCCGTCCGATCAAGGACATGACCACCAACCGCCACTTCTGCGAGGTGTTCTTCACCGACGTCCGCGTGCCCGCGGCCAACCTCGTCGGGGTCGAGGGTGCGGCGTTCAAGCAGACCATGCGGCAGCTCGAGCACGAACGCGGCGGCGTCGATCGGCTGGTCAGCAACCACGCTCTGTACCTCCAGGCTCGCGAGCGCGCCGACGTCGCCGATCCACTGGTGCGCCAGGAGATCGCGGCACTGGAGATCGCCTATCGCATCGGCAGGATCCTCGTCGTGCGCGAGGTGCTGAAGCAGGCACCGGCCGGGTTCAGTGCCGCGACGAAGTGCTTCTGCACCGAGCACGAGGTGCGCGTCGCCGAGTTCGTCGGCCGCACCCTCGGAGCCGAGGCAACGCTGTGGAGCCAGACCACCGCAGGGCTCTGCTACGCGCCGGGGTACACGATCATGGGTGGCACGTCGAACGTGATGCGCAACATCCTCGGCGAACGGGTGCTCGGCCTGCCCCGTTGATCCGGCTCGTTGATCCGGCCACGTCTACGATCTGCCGGATCGCGAGCCCTGGGGGAACCATGCACATCGAGGACATCGAGTACGACCACGACGGGACGACGTTCATCGGCCATCTGGCCGTCGATCGAGATCGTGCGGGTGCTCGCCCGGCGGTGCTGGTCTGTCACGAGGGCCCAGGGCTGAGCCGCCACGCCAAGAACGTCGCCGAGCGTCTCGGCGCGCTCGGGTACGTCGCGTTCGCGCTCGACTACCACGGCGGCGGAACGGTGCTGACGGGCGATCAGGTCATGCCCCGGCTGATCACGTTGATGGGCGACGCCGACACGACCCGCGGCCTGGCCAAGGCCGGGTTGGCCGTGCTGCTCGCCCAGCCCGAGGCGGACGCCTCCAAGGTCGCTGCGATCGGCTACTGCTTCGGAGGCACGATGGCCTTGGAACTGGCCCGCAGCGGCGCCGACGTGCACGCGACGGTCGGGTTCCACAGCGGGCTCGGCACGACCCGACCCGAAGACGCGGCGAACATCCGCGGCGCGGTCCTCGTTCAGATCGGCACCGAGGATCCGATCATCCCGCCCGACCAGCGCGCCGCGTTCGAGGCCGAGATGCGCGCCGGTGGTGTCGACTGGCGAATGATGCTGTTCGGCGGGGCGAAGCACAGCTTCACGAACATCGACGCCGGGCTGGCGGGGATGCCGGGGATCGAGTACCACGAACCCAGCGATCGCCGCTCGTGGCAGGGCATGATCGATCTGTTCGACGAGACCTTTGGTCCAGCCGAACGCTGAACATGACCTACGGTGCACGAATGCACCGGACGTCTCGCACCCTGACAGTGATGGCGTTGGTGACGGTCGTGCTTGCTTCCTGCAGCAGCACACGCGAGCTGGGCACGGGTGCCTCCGTCCCGGAGCCAGCGACGTCAACGGGTGTCGCGCCATCCATCAGAGGTACATCGGTGGCGGATTCCTCGACCACGACCGACTCGCCAGCGACGGAGCCGACGGTCGCGGTCCAGGTCACGACGACGGTCGATTCCGTCGCCGCGACCAGCGCGGTCACCGATGCGCCGACCGCCACAGACCCTGCACCGACATCGACGACGGCGAGCGTGTCCTACGGTACGCCTGCCGCCCCGATCGTGGTCGTGACCGGACTCGGCGTGCTCGGCTGGTGGGACGGCTCCTCGTGGATCGACACCGACGCGCTCACGACCGACATCCCGGTCTCGGCCGGGGTCGACTTCACGACCTTCACGAACGGCCCCGACGTCGGCCATGCCACATCGACCGGCATCGACCTCGGCTGCGAGCCGCTCGGCAGCTACACGGTGGTCCTCGATCCGCCGACCTTCTACGACCCGAATCCGCAAGCCTTCGCCGTCAACGCGACCTGGAACCTGTTCCCGCGGCCGGTCACCCAGCTCGACACCTCGAATGCCGAGTACACCGACATCGTCCGCCAACAGCTGATCGCCGACGGGCTGCCATCGCCGAACGTTCGTCTCGATCAGCTGATCCGCACGGACCTCGACGGTGACGGTACCGACGAGGTGCTCATCGCCGCGAGTCACCCCGACCTCGACACCGGCCTCCCCGCGCGAGCCGGGTGGTTCAGCATCGTGATGCTCCGCCAGGTCGTCGGCGCGACCGTGCAGACGACCGAGCTCGCCAGCGACATCCACCTCACGGACGATCCCGACGGTGGGCTTCCGAACACGGCCCAGTACGGCTTCGACGCCGTCGCCGACTTCAACGGGGACGGACATTCCGAGTTCTCCGTGTGGGGCACCTTCTGGGAGGGTGCCGCCGAGACGGTCTACACCTTCGTGCCGGGTGCGGAACCGGTGATCGCTGTCGAGGGTGGTTGCGGTTCGTGACGCAGGTGTCAGCCACTGCCGGCGAGGCTGACCAGCACGAGCGCGCCGAGGGCCATCGCCATGCCCGCCGCCTGTGATCGTGTGACTCGTTCGCCATCGAGCCGAAAGGCCAGGGCGACCGTGCTGACCGGATACAGGCCCGCCACCACGACGACCAAGGACAGCAGACCCCGGCGGACGGCGACCAGGTAGAGGAGGTTTGCCGTCATGTCCAGGATGCCGGCGACCGCGCCGAGACGCCAGATCGATCCGTGACCACGGACGGGCGTTCGCGTCGCCCAGGCGATGCTGCCGATCAGCACGACCGAGACCATCCTCGACGACACGAGCGGCCAGATGCCACTGGCGGATGTCGTCTCCCCCAAGGCGATGAAGATCACGCCGAAGCCGAGCCCGGCGGCGAGCGCGAACAGCATCGTCGAACGAGGCGTTGCGGTGTGCCGGGCCCCGATCGCCCCACTGACGAGCGCAACGGCTCCGACCGCGAGGGCCATGCCGAGGTAGGCGATGGCCGCGGGTCGCTCGCCGCGCAGCAGTCCGAACGCGACGGGCAGGCTCGAGCTGGTGACCGCCGTGATCGGCGCGACGACAGTCATCGCGCCGTGCGACAGCGCGTGGTAGAAGGACGCGAGGGCCAGGGCGCTCGCCACGCCGGCCAGCCCACCCCATGCGAGCTGGCCGAACGCCGGTATCGCGGTGCCGAGCGCGATCACGCCGACCAGCCCGACGATGAGGCTGCCGACCTGGCCGAAGAGGCTGATCGCGATGCTGGGTGCCGCCCGCGAGGCGCGGCCACCGCAGTAGTCGGCGATGCCGTAGACCACAGCGCAGGCGAAGGCGAAGGCGATCGGCACCCCACAGTGCTATCCGCCGGGGCGGCGACGCGGCAACGTGGGCTGAGCCGTCAGTGCGCGGCGACCACGGGATCGAAGGCAGGCGGTGTCGTCGCGGTCACGCCGGCACGAACCGCGCGCCAGCCGTAGCCGGCGGCGACCATCGCAGAGATCCCGCCGATCATCACTCCCCATCGCGCGCCGAACTCCTGGCAGACCCAACCGAGGATGGGGCCACCGATCGGCGTGCTGCCCAGGAAGACGATCGCCTGAAGCGCCAACACCCGGCCGCGCATCGTCGGATCGGAGCGCAGCTGCATGATGGCTGTCGAGGCGGTCATGAAGGTGATGCTCGAGATCCCGACGCCCACACCGATGACGTACGCGAACCCGACGTTCGGCGCGAACGCCAGCAGGATCATGGCGACGCCGAAGCCGAGCGAGGCGTAGATGATGTTGTTGACGGTGATCGACGTGCGTCGTGCCGACAACAGCGCGCCGACCAGTGAACCGACGCTGATCACCGAGTAGACGAGCGTGAACGTGGTGTTGTCGCCGTGCAGCGTGCGCTTGACGAGCAGCGGCATCACCGTCTGGAAGTTGAACGCGAACGTGCCGACGATGGCCATCATCA
>JAOBWQ010000031.1 GCA_025463425.1 Ilumatobacteraceae bacterium
CCACGGGACCACTCACCGGGGCGAAGTAGCCGAGGACGTCGACGATCACGTCGCCGCCCGCGACGTCGTAGATCGAGATCTTGCCGTCGACGCCGATCGGCACGATCGAGAAGTTGGCCCGGGTGGATCCGGCGGCGGGCACGTTGAGCGTCGACGACGCGCCGTAGCGCGTGCTCAGGAACGGAACGGCCTGGATGTATCCGTCGGCGACGGTGTTCGTGACCGTGAGGTTGATCGCGACGGCGCCGGCGCCTGCCGGCACACCGGCCACCCCCGTGATCGCGACCTCGACGATGCCCTGCACCCGCAAGGCTCCGATCGGCGAACCCACCGGAGACGACGAACGGGTGTCGAGGACGCGAGTCGGCGAGACCGGATGGTACGCAGCGGTGCTCGTGGCCGGCGCCGTCACGACCGGAACCGACGGCAGGCGGACCTGGCCGGCGCCGTACTTGTTGTCCGGACCGTCCGGCGCACCACCGGCCGTGAACGGCCGGTCGATCACGAAGTGGCGCATCGCCGCGGCGAGGGGAAGGCCGGGCAGTGCAACTCCGGCGTCGAGCAGCAGCGCGGCGACACCTGCCGCGGTGGGCGACGCAGCCGACGTGCCGTTGAAGCACGGCGAGTAGATCGTGTTCTTCACGCACGATGGCGCGGACAGGTCCGGTTTGATCCGGCCGTCGTTGGTCGGCCCCTGCGACGAGTAGTAGGCGATCGCGTCGGGGCTGCCGCTGCCGTCGGCCGGGTCGACCGCGCCGACGGCGAGCAGCTCGGCGTTGTGCGAATCGACCACCGGCTTGGCGGAGGACGACGGCGCCTGCGACCGGCCGTGCTCGATGTAACCCTCGGCGAGGGCGATCTCGAGCACGTCCGGGTCACCGCTGACGGCCGTTCCGTCCTTGCGTTTGATCCGGATGTACGTCACCCCACCGTCGGAACCGAAGGTGTTGCCCGGCGCGACCCGCGAGTCCGCGACCTCGAGCGGCGGCGCGCCGCCTGATTGGTCGGCGTCGGACGAGCCGAGTGACTTGAGGAGCACCGGGTTGACGTTGTCGTCGGGGCCGGGATCGACCACCGGCGCCCACGCCTCCACGGAGTAGTCCGTCCGGTCCGCAGGCGCTCTGTTCCAGTCGCTCCACCGCACGCCATCGAACAGGATCGACGGACCACTCAGGCGGAGGTACGTGTCGACGCCCGGTCCGTTGTCGAAGTCGACGTACCCGCCCGTGCTGGTCAGGTTGGCGGGCACCACGACACGTGTGTAGCCGTCGACCGCGTCGTTGCCGCCGGAGTTGAACCAGGTGATGCCCCGTGCCGCGGCGTAGTCGACCACTGCGGCCAACGGTCCGGTGCCGTCGCCCGGCCCGTCGTAGGCCGCACCGAGCGACCGGGTGACGATCCGGACCCCGTTCGCGGCGAAGAAGTCGATCGCGGCCTGGAGATCGCTGGTGGTGCCGGCTGTCGCCAGGTACAGCTCCGCGGACGGCGCGATGTCCTTGAGCACCTGGGCGACGGCCACACCGTGCTCGAAGCCGTCGCCCTCGTCGACACCGTCGCTGTTCGCCGGGTTGCACAGGTTGCTGGTCGACGAGGCCGGCATCGACGAGTCGAGGCAGAACGTGTGTGCAACGTCCGGCAGCGGGCCCTCCTCTGCCGGCTTCCACAGACCGCGATCGAAGTAGTCGATCACGCCGACCTTGACGGCACCACCGATGCCAGCTGCCTGCCACGCCGCCGCGTTCGTCAGCGCGACGTTCTCACCCACCATCGGCCCGCTGCCCGGACCGATGTCCAGCCGGGCCGCCCGCGCTTCCTCGGCATGCACGCTCGACGGCGCGGTCACGAGCCGCGGCGACTCGACGAACGAGACCCCGGCGGCCAACGCGAGCTGGTCGACGTCGGCCGCCGGCAGGCTGGCCTGGACGATGTAGCCGCCCACCGTGCCGGTGACCGCACCGCCGAGCGAACGAACCGTCGCTGCGACCTGTTCGGTGTAGCCGGTGAGGACCTCCACCTGCACGACGGGGATCCGCTCGCTGCGCGGCGAGCGCGAGGCGAGGGCGGTGGCGACGGCCCGGCCGAGCGCATCGTCGGTGATCGGGTGCGCCGGATCCGCGGTCGACGGCGGCAACGCCGGCGGCGAGTCGGCACGCGCCCCGGGCGATGTCGCCAGGCACGCAGCGATCATCAAGATGGACGTCGCCGCCGCGAGCTTGTTCAGCACTCCCCGTACTCCTTCGCCACGAGCCGTCAGTCCGTCCCGTTTCCGTCTCATCCGCGATGCGCCGATCGTGCGCCGGTCATCTCGCCATTCGTCACTCGGCTCCGATCATGGCCCGGGTCGCGACGAGGGCGCCGACCAGTCCCGGATCGGCGATCGCCAGTGCCGCCTGCCACTCGAACCAACGTACCTGTTGGCTCTCCTCCGGCGGTGGAGACGGTTCTGCATCGGCGCCCAGGAGCAGGTAGCGGAGATCGAGGTGGGTGTGCCCGCGTGGACCGGCATGGACATCGACGTGCACCAGTCGGGGGACGCCCGACGCCTGGATCAACCCGAGCTCGACGGCGAGCCCGGTCTCCTCCTCTGCCTCGCGCTTCGCGGCCGCCCACGGTGTCTCGCCCAGATCGATGTGACCGCCCGGCTGCAGCCACAGCTGGAGCCGTTTGTGCAGGTGGAGCACCACGCCGCGGCGGCCGACGACGATCGCCGAGCCCGTCACGTGCACCGGATCCGCGTCCTCCGAGCACGGGTCGGCGAGCTGATCGAACAGCTCGAGGAACCGCCGCAACGACGCTCGCTCCCGGTCGTCGACCGCTTCGTGGGCCAGCACGGAGTCGCGGATCATGGCGGTCGAAGGTGTCGTCACGAGCGTCCATCTTTCCCGAAACGGATGACGACTGTTGCATCCTCGGCTGCAATCGCGATCGAGAAACGTTCCTTTAGCTCGGCCTGGTACGAGCCGATACATCTCTGTCCAACGGATCAGGCCGAACCGCTGATCCCACTCCAGGCGGGATGCAAAACCGATGTCCGAACCCGACGCACAACTGGCTCCAAGAGTGCTGATCGCGGTCGGCGATGCGCTGCTGCGGCGGGTTGCATCGACCGGTCTCCGCGATCGCGGGTTCTCGGTCAGCGCCACCAACGAAGAGTCGGCGGCCTTGGTGCTGGCCCGCTCGTTCGCCCCTGATGTGATCCTCGTCGACCTCGTCCTGCACGGCCCCAACGGTGGCTCGTTGTTCGACGCGATGCGGGCCACGGCCGACTGCTACCTCATCGGCCTCGCCCCGACCGACTCCGAGATCGAGCGGATCCGGGCGCTGCGCGCCGGCGCCGATGACGCCGTGTCGCTCCCCGTCTCCCCCGAAGAGCTGGCGGCCCGCTGCCAGGCATTGCTCCGCCGTCCGCGCCAGCTGCACGCCCGCTGGGATCCGATGGCTGCCTCGATGGTTCGCATCGGACCGCTCCAGGTCGACCTCGGTCGCAAGGAGCTCCGCGTCCGCAACCACGACGTGCCCGTCACCCGGATCGAGTTCGCCCTGTTCGAGCAGCTGTGCCGCAAGCCGGCCGAGGTCTGCTCACGGGTGCACCTCCTCGAGCAGGTGTGGGGCCCGAACTGGGTGGGCGACACCCATGTCGTCGACGTGCACCTCTCCAACCTCCGCCGCAAGCTGCAGCGCCATGCCCCCGAGCTGCGCTTCATCCACACCGTGCGCGGCATCGGCTTCCGGTTGAGCAACGACCTCCTGCGTGCCGAGCGTGATCGCCGCGGCGACGACGCGATGGTCGCCACCGCCTGACCCTCGTTCCGGGCTCTCGGCGCTGCGGCGCCTCCCGGCTTCGCCTGCTCGTGAGATGATCTCCGAGTGATCAAGCGCTCCATCGAGGCGTCCGGCAAGGGCTGGTTCGTCGGGCCTTGGGACAGCATCGTTCCGGTCGCTGTCGGCTTCTCCGATCGTGGAGTCGATGACCCACACGTGCACGGCGAGATGTTCGAGATCTACTTGGTCGCACGAGGAACGAGCACCGCCCTCGTGGGCGAGCGGTTGGTCGAGCTCGCTGCCGGCGATCTCCTCGTCGTCGAACCCGGAGAGCCACACACGTTCACCGCGAGCTCCGACGACTATCGCCACTTCGTCGTGCAGGCACCGTTCGTCCATGACGACAAGCGCTCCGCGTAGGTCGCCCGCGTCACCCGGCGTTGCGGCTCCTGCGCGTGTGCTCCACGACTGGCGCATCGAACCGCGGGAGTACGCGCGGCACGAGGCCCGACGTGGACGACGACACGCGTTCGAGCGCTTGTTCGCGACGAAGACCGCGCTCGTCGTGGTCGACATGGTGCCCTTCTTCCTGACGGAGAACCCGTTTGCCAGAGGGATCGTGCCGAACATCCAGTCGATGGCGACATCGCTCCGTGCGGCCGGCGGCACCATCGCCTGGGTGCTACCGGCGACCGACGTCCCTTCGCCG
>JAOBWQ010000043.1 GCA_025463425.1 Ilumatobacteraceae bacterium
CTCGCCGGCCAACGGCTCGGCGTGATCGGCCTCGGCAACATCGGCGGGCTGGTCGCCAAGGTCGGCCTTGCGTTCGGCATGGACGTGGTCGCATGGAGCCAGAACCTCACCCAGGAGCGCGCCGACAAGGTAGGGGTGCCGATCGTCGGCAAGGACGAGTTGCTCGCGACGTCCGACGTGATCTCCTTGCATCTGCAACTGAGTGAACGCACGCGCCACCTCATCGGCGCGGCCGAGCTGGCGTCGATGAAGCGGACGGCCATCCTCGTCAACACGTCGCGTGGGCCGCTGATCGATCAGGCCGCGCTCGTCGATGCACTGCGCCGCAACGAGATCGCCGGCGCCGGCTTGGACGTCTACGAGGTCGAGCCACTTCCCGTCGACGATCCGCTCCGTACGCTGCGCAACACCGTGCTGACGCCGCACACGGGATACGTGGTGTCCCAGTGCTACGACATCTTCTACGCCGAGATCGTCGAGGACATCGCCGCTTGGCGCGCCGGAACACCGCTGAGGCTGTTGACTCCGAAGTGATGACCGACGCCGCCGCACCGCCTCCAGCCGGACAGGCAGTGCCTGCGGCGTCGCTGGCTGAGCTGACCGATGCGCAGCTCGCACTCCTGGACGCGCACGGCAGCCGCCGGTCGGCTCGCGCCGGGGAAGTGTTGTACGCCCCGGGCGACCCGACCCACGAGTTCTTCGTCGTCGTGTCGGGCGAGATCGGCGTGTTCGTCGGCAGCGGTGCCGACGAGCGGCTGATCGTCGCCCACGGCGCGCGTCGGTTCCTCGGCGAGATGTCGATGCTCACCGAGCAGTTGGCCTACCTGACGGCTCGCGCCGTCCAACCCAGCGAGCTGATCGTCGTCGCGCACGACGAGTTCCGACGGATCTTCGCCAGCGAGCCCGCTCTGTCCGACGTGATCCTGCGCGCGTTCTCGGCCCGCCGGGCGATGCTGACGACCGGCGACGCCAGCCGGGCGATCCAGTTGATCGGCTCACGCTTCTCGCCACGCACGAACGCTCTGCGCGCCTACCTCACCCGCGCCGTGCTCCCTCATCGCTGGCTCGATCCCGAGGACTCCGAAGAGGCCGTCAACCTGCTCGCCGCGCTCGCGGTGGAGCCTGCGGAGACGCCGATCGTGATCACGCCGATGCGCGTGCTGCGCAACCCGACACCGGGCGAACTGGCCGAGACACTCGGGCTGACCTACCACCCCATCCCCGGCCGGATCTTCGACCTCGTCGTCGTCGGCGCCGGCCCGGCCGGGCTTGCCGCTGCCGTCTACGGCGCGTCCGAGGGCCTCGACACCGTGCTGCTCGACTCCGTCGCGGCGGGCGGCCAGGCCGGCACATCGAGCCGGATCGAGAACTACCTCGGGTTCCCCAACGGCGTGTCCGGGTTCGAGCTGACCAACCGGGCGATCATCCAGGCCGCGAAGTTCGGTGCACGCGTCGCCGTGCCGTGCGAGGTCACCGGCGTGCGCTCCGAGGGCGGCTGGCACGTGCTCAGCCTGGCCGACGGCAGCGAGATCCCGACCCGGGCGGTGATCGTCGCCACCGGCGCCGAGTACCGGCGGCCGGACGTGGACGGCTGGCAGATGTTCGAGGGTGCGGGCATCTACTACGCCGCGACGGAGACCGAGAGCCGGCTCTGCGCGGGCGAGCACGTCGCGGTGCTGGGCGGCGGCAACTCGTCCGGTCAGGCCGCGCTCTACCTCAGCCAGCGCGGCTGCTCGGTGTGCATCATCGTCCGCGGCGACGACCTCGAGCACTCGATGAGCAGCTACCTCGTCGAGCGGGTGACCGCCGATCCGCACATCACCGTCGAGACCGGGGCCGTGATCACCGCGGTCCACGGCGAGGGCCGCCTCGCTGCCGTCACCGTGCGGCGCTCGGCCGCGAGCAGCACCCGGCGGATCGAGCTGTCGGCGATGTTCTGCTTCATCGGCGCCGTGCCTGCCACGTCGTGGCTCGATGGCCGCCTGCAGACCGACGACGCCGGCTTCATCTGCACCGATCGCGGGGTGCAGGGACTCGCCGACTCGGCCCGCTGGACGGCGCTCGGGCGGGCTCCGTTGCCGTACGAGACCAGCGAGCCGGGCATCTTCGCCGTCGGCGACGTGCGCGCCGGGTCGACGAAGCGGGTCGCGACGGCCGTCGGGGAGGGCTCGGCCGCAGTCCGGGCCGTCCACGAGCACCTCGCGGTGCGCGAATAGCGCAGATGCTCGACCCGCGGTTCGTGTGTGGAGCGCCCGCGTTTGACCCCACGGACGCGTAGGGTACATCTCACTGTGACCGCTCAACACGAATCCGTCTGCGCCACCGAGTACACGAGACGCAACATCCGGGCGGCATGGGCTGTTCATGCGCTGACCGCCAGCGGAGTGATCGTCGGCTACCTGGGGTTGATCTCGCTGATCGAGGGCCACGCCCGCGCCGGCATCATCTGGCTGATCGTCGCGCTGATCCTCGACGGCGTCGACGGGCCCATCGCACGCAAGCTCGACGTCGCCGGTCGCATCCCGACGTTGAACGGCAACTCGCTCGACCTGATCGTCGACTACTTCACCTGCGCGATCGTGCCGGTCGCGTTCCTGTACAAGTTCGACATCGTGCCCGAGCACACCAGCGGCCCGGTCGGCTTCACGATCCTGTTCGTCAGCGCGCTGTGGATGGCCCGCACGGATCAGGAGGACGAAGAGCGTTGGTTCAACGGCTTCCCCGCCGAGTGGAACATGATCATCCCGTCGCTGTTCCTGCTGCGCTACAACCCGTGGGCGAACCTGATCATCTGCGCGGTCTTCTCCCTGCTGACGCTGTCTCGGGTGCAGTTCGCCCACCCCGTCTCGGTTCGTGAGCGCCGCGGCATCTCACTCGCCTTCATGACTGCGTGGCTCGGTTCGATGCTCTGGCTCGGCGTCGCTCAGCACAACATCCCGATCATCCACGCAGTGCTCATCGTTGCACCACTGTGGACGATCGCCCAGACCGCTCATCGTGCGTTCGTCAAGTCCCCGCTCCGAACTCGCCGCCGCCACCTCCGCGGGGCTGCCAGCTGAGCGTCCTCAACGTTCACACGTTCGGCGATCCCGAGGGTGAGCCGGTGCTCGCGATCCATGGGATCACCGGCCATGGTCGACGCTTCCGCCGGTTGGCCGAGGACGCGTGGCCGCAGCGGCGCACGTTCGCAGTCGATCTGCGCGGCCACGGGCGTTCGCTGTCCGACGGTCCATGGTCGGCGGCACAGCACGTCACCGACGTGCTCGACACCCTCGATTCACTCGGCCTCGACACGGTCGACCTCGTTGGCCACTCCTACGGCGGGATGATCGGCTTCCACCTGCTTGCGCGGTCGCCGGAACGGGTTCGCCGACTGGCCATGCTCGATCCCGCGTTCGCCCGCGACGCGGATTCGATGAACACGATGGCTGCGATGGAGATCGCGAAGACCGGCTTTGCCACGTACGAGGAAGCACTCGCGGCCGAGTGGGCTGGATATCCCGAGTACGTGCTGCCCGCAGCGATCGAGAACCTCGCCGAGCACCTCGTCCTCGGCGACGATGGTCGCTACCGCGCCCGCTACCACCGTCCCGCCGTCGTTGCCGGTTGGGGCGAGCTGTGTGCGCCGGTGCCCACCCTGACCGTCGCCCGCCCGACGTTGACGATCGTGGCCGACAAGGCCGGGTTGGTCACCCCTGCGATCGTCGACTCGTTGTCAGCGCAGCTCGGCCAGCACCTCGCGGTGGTCCACCTCGACAGTGGCCACACGCTCGACTGGGAGCGCTTCGACGAGACGGCGGCGGCCATCGATCACTTCTGGGCATCAACAGGTTGTTGAATAGAGGCGATCGGAATTGACGCTGGTCAGAGCGTCGATTCGGGCCCCCTGAACTGCGAGGATGTCCCGGTGCGGCTGCAGGACGAAAGCGAGATCGAGACGGTCGTCGCCGTCCCGGGCGAAGGCGGCATCGCGATCACCCACGCCCGGCCGGGCGCGCGCATCGCTCCGCTGTCGATCGTCCAGCTCGCCGCCGCGGCGCTGATCTTCAGCACCGGCAGCCTCTTCGTCCGCAACCTGCACGACACCGAGCCCTGGACCACCGTCTTCTGGCGGTGCACCTCGGCGTGCGGCAGCCTGCTGATCCTGATCGCCTGGCGCGAGCGCAAGAACACGTGGCGCGCCATCGCCGGCATGGGCACGCCGGGCCTCGGTGTCGCGCTCGCCTTCGCCGCCTCGTCGATCAGCATGGTGGTCGCGCTGTCGAAGACGACCGTTGCCATCGTGCTCGTGATCTTCGCCCTCAGTCCCCTCGCTGCGGCCGTCCTCGCCTGGATCATCCTCGGCGAACGCGTGCGCCGCTACACGTGGTTCGCGATCGGTGTCACCGTGGTGGGCGTCGGGTACATGGTCAGTGGACCGGGCGCACACGGCTCGGCCAGCGGCGCGCTGATCGCGCTGACCATCCCGCTCGCGTTCGGCATCGGCACCGTCCTGATCCGTCGCCACGCGCACATCCAGATGGCGCCGGCGATGCTGCTCTCGATGGTGATCGGAGCAGTGGCATCGATCCCGTTCGCCCACCCGTTCGCGATCGACCGTCACGATCTGATCATCCTGCTCACCTACGGGTTCGCCCAACTGGGCGTCGGGCTGGCGCTCTTCAGTGTCGGCGCAGCACGGGCGCCAGCCACTGATGTCGCGCTGCTGTCCATGTTGGAGCCGATCGCCGGTCCGATCTGGGTGTGGGTGTTCCTGGCCGAGTACCCCGGCGTACCGGCGCTGATCGGCGGCACGATCGTGTTCGCGGCACTTGCCGTGCACACTGTGTACGCCTCGTCGCGCACGGCCGCTGACGCCGTGCTCAGCTGATCCCGCCGATCACGTCACTCGGCCTTCGAGTCGTACTGCATCGCACCGACCACGTTGCCTGACGGATCGGCGAGCCAGATCAGGTGACCCACGCCCATGAGGGTCGTGGGCTCCATGAGGATCCGCCCGCCGTTCGCCTGCGCCGCTGAAGCGACGGCGTCGACATCGCTGACCGCGACGGTGCATTCGAACCCGGCGACCTTCACGCCGCCGGCGAAGTTGCGACGGCCCTGCAGCGCACCGATCGGCCCCGGCTGCTGACCCTCGGCCGTGAGGACGTGGAAGAACTCGGGCGGCCCGACGGGAGCGTACGTCCAGCCGAAGCAGCGTGCGTAGAAGGTCTGGCTGGCTCCGACGTCGTCTGCGTTGATGGCGAAGTGGGCCACGGTGCCAGGGTGGATGTGATCGATGTCGTCGGTGCTCATCGGCTGATCGTAGGAAGTCCACCGAGCGCCGGAAAGCCTACGATGAGGCGAGTGATGTCGAATCTGCGACACGAGGATCCGATCGTTCGGTCGTACGCCGTCACCCATCCGTCGGGCACGATCATCCCGCCGCAGGCGATTGGCTGGGACCTTCTCGTCTTCGCGTCGACGGGCGTGCTCACCGTGATCACGTCGTCAGGTCGATGGGTGGCTCCGCCGACTCGCGCAGTGTGGGTGCCGTCCGGGTCCGCATTGCGCCTCGAGATCAGTGGTCGGGCGCGGATCCGCAACCTGTACTTCCCGGCCGCCGGCGCTTCCGGCTCGCTTCGCCCGTCGGTCGTGCACGTCTCGTCACTGCTGCGCGAGCTCATCCTGCGCGCGGCTGCGACAGCGCCGCTGTTCGCCTCGGTCCCGACGCACCAGCACCTCGCCTCGCTGCTGCTGGCCGAGCTCGCGGCGCTTCCGGTCGCCCCGCTCGACCTGCCGATGCCCCGTGACGCACGCGCGCGGTTCGTGGCGAGCGCGCTCCTCGTCGACCCGGGCACGGATCGGTCTCTGGACGCGCTGTCCGCGGACGCGGCGGCCAGCCGACGAACCATCGAGCGATTGTTCCGCGCCGAGACCGGGATGCCGGTGCTCGCGTGGCGCAACCGGCTGCGTGTCCTCTCGGCGTTGCGCGACATCGCCGCGGGCGACACCGTCGCAGCGATCTCGCGTCGATTGGGCTACTCGTCGCCGAGCGCGTTCGTGACGATGTTCCGGCGCGAGATGGGCACCACCCCGACGGCCTACTTCCGCACGTCGGCGACGATCAGCTGACCGAGCCGGCCACGTCGACGAAGAACCGGCGAGCGACGAACCTCCACCTGCGGTCGATCAGCTCCAACGAGTCCTCGTAACGGCCGCACATCACAGCGACGGGCGGGGCGCCGTGCTCGGACTCGACGACGGTGAAGCGTGAGCGTGCTCGAGCTCGGTCATCGGTGTCGAACTCGATGATCGCGTTGCTGCACACGTGGGCCGAGCGGACACCTGCACGTGGGTTCACGGCCGACCCGAACACGGCGAGCTCCGACACGCCGGGGGCACGAGGTTCGACCGAGCTCCCACGCCACTCGCCCGGCTGCACGTCCGAGTCGATGATCGCGTGTGCGAACAGCTCGTGCATGCCGCCCACGTCCTTGGCGTCGATCAGCTCGGCGTAGCGGTGGAGCAGGTTGCGGATCTCGTCGGCGGCGCTGAGGTACATCCGCTCCAGCCTCGACGCTCGAGGCCTGATGAGTCGAACTGCGACGCACGCGTTGCGATGAGTTCAGGATCGCGCGAGCGTCGTACACGTATGACACCTGAACCGGAGCTCACCGCGTCGGCCGATCTGGCAGCGACGAACACCGTCCACTTCCCCAACGAGTCGGCCGAATATCGCGCCGCGCGCCAAGCGTTGCTGGTCGAAGAGATCGATCTGCGCCGGCAGATGGAGCGCGTTGCCGCGAGCCGCCGCGCCCTGCCACCCGGCGGCGAGGTGCCGGCGGACTACCACTTCACGGCCGAGGACGGCTCCGACGTGAGCTTCGCCGATCTGTTCGGGGGCCACGACACCCTCATCGTCTACAGCTACATGTTCGGCCCGCAGCGGTCGGCGCCGTGCCCGATGTGCACGTCGATGATGAGCGGAATCGACCACAAGATCGCCAACCTCAGCCGTCGCGTCGGCATCGCGTTCACTGCCCGGTCGCCGATCGAGCGGCTGATCGCTGCCAAGCACGCGCAGGGGTGGACCGACCTACCGGTGTTCAGCGATGGTTCCGGTGACTTCACGCGCACGTACGTCTCCGCCACGGACGAGGACATGCCGGCGATGAACGTGTTCACCCGCCGCGACGGCACGATCCGCCACTTCTGGAGCGAGGAGATCGGCTTCGACATGGCCGACCCCGGCCAAGATCCCCGCAGCGCCGTCGAGCTCGATCCCCTGTGGCTGCTGCTCGACATGACTCCCGAAGGTCGCGGCGAGGACTGGCGTCCCCAGCTGAGGTCCTGACGCTCGCGCACGCGATGCTGTCGGGGTGGACCTCCAGGAAATCTCCGACCGACTCGAGATCGCCGAACTGCTGGCGCGCTACGCGCGCGGGCTCGACACCAAGGACTGGGACGTCTGGCGTTCCGTGTTCACCGAGGATGCGTACATCGACTACCGGTCCGCCGGCGGCATCGACGGACATCGCAACGACGTCGGCGCGTGGTTGGAGACGACCTTCACGATGTTCCCCATGGCCCAGCACTCGATCACCAACATCGAGCCGGCCATCGACGGCGACACCGCCACCGTGCGTGCGATCTTCCACAACCCGATGCAGTTCCCCGGCGTCACCGGCCCGACGTTCTTCGGCGGCGTCTACCACCACAAGCTGGCCCGCACCGCCGACGGCTGGCGCAGCATCGAGCTGGTCGAGGAGACCGCCTGGTCCAGCAACGCCCCCGGCGCCTGAGCACACAGCCCGGCGGGTTCAGTCCAGGTAGACGGCTTTGCGGCCTTCCTTGCGGGCCTTGGTGCCCTCTTCGAAGTTGCGGGTCATCATCCGCACGAAGAGCTGGCCGAGGCCCTCGAGCTGGATGTGCTGCTGGAGGCTGGCGGCGTCGAGGCTGGACCACAGGCTGCGCTTGGTGAGCTCGATGCCGGGCCGGCTCCAGCCGACGATCTTGTCGGCGATGTCGTAGCACGTGTCGAGCAGCTGCTCGCGCGGGACGACGTTCGACACGAGGCCGATGTTGCTGGCCTCGACAGCATCGACGTCGCGACCGGTCAGCATGATCTCGGCGGCACGCGCCTGGCCGACGGTGCGCGGCAGGAGGTAGCTGAGGCCGAGCTCGCTGGCGGTCAGGCCGTTGTTGATGCCGGCCGCCCTGAAGTACGCGCCCTCGGCAGCAACCCGTATGTCGCAGGCGAGCGAGAGGCAGAACCCGCCGCCGATGGCGGCTCCGTTGATCGCCCCGATCACCGGCTGGTGCATGTCACGCAGACCGAGCACGACCTTGTCGAGCACCTCCAGCGCGCGCAGCGCGATCGACACGGGCGTGAGCCCGGCGATGTGGGGTGGTGCCCCGGCGTCGGCCTGGTCGGCGCCGCTGCAGAAGCCTTCGCCGGCGCCGGTCAGCACGACGACGCGCACGTCGTTGTCGACGCTCAGCTCGTCGATCGCGTTGCGCAACGGCAGCATCACGTCGAACGCCATCGCGTTCATCCGCTCCGGGCGGTTGAGGGTGATCTGGGCGACGTGCGGGCGGGGACGATCGATGACGATGAACGACATCGGGCCACTCTGACCGGTGGCTCCCGGCGATCCGCAGTTCAGCGCGCGGCGAGGCTACGGGGCGAGGACAGGGAGGTAGCGTCCCGGCCGCATGCCCGACGACCCGCTCGACCACATCGTCCGCCGGCGCCGGGCGCGGCTCGCGGCCGTCAGCGCGTTCAGCGTGCTCGTCGTCGGTGTCGTCTACGTCATCGCGATCCGTACGCATCTCGGCCAGCGCATCGACGCGGTCGCGTTCCAGCGAAGGTCCACCGTCACCGCTGCGATGACCAGGCGCACCGATCGACTGCTCGGCACCGTGTCGGTCGCATCGCTGGCAGGCTTCGGCACTGCGATCGTGTTGATCGCACTCGCCCGACGGCGGATCGCTCTGGCGGTCGCGACGGGAGTGGCGATGGCAGGTGCCGTCGTCACCACCGAGGTGCTCAAGAAGCTCGTCCTCACCCGGCCCGACCTCGGGTTCGGTGGAGTCGGCTACAACACCTTCCCGAGCGGCCATGCCACGATCGGGATGACGCTCTCGCTCGGTGCGGTCATGGTCGCCCCCGTCTCACTGCGACGTCCGGCGTTGCTGATCGCGGCGTTGACGTCGACCGCGTTCGGCACCGCTGTGCTGTCGTCGGGATGGCACCGCCCGAGCGACACGATCGGCGCGTACTTCGTCAGCCTGGCCTGGTTCGCCGCTGCGGCTGCCGCGGTCGCGTCTCGCGACGAACGCGAGGCGGAGACGATCGCGGCCCGTCCCGACCCGAAGCCGACACCGCTGCTGCTGGCCGCGGCAGCGGGCGGCGTGCTCGCGATCTTGATGTTCGTGCTCTACAAGTCCGTCAACGCGACCGGGCTGCACACCGTCGTCTACGCGGCTCCCTACGTGCTGGCGTGCATCGGCATCGACGTCGCCGGTGTCCTCGTCGTCGGCACGTTCTACGTGCTCGACCGAACGAGCGGGTGACTCACACGCGCGGTGCGTACTCCTTCTCCAGCTCGTGCTTGAGCACCTTGCCGCTCTGCGTATAGGGCAGCTCGGCACGGAAGATCACGTGGGCCGGCACCTTGTACGCGCCGAGCGTGGCCGCGGCGAACTGCTTGACCTCGTCGGCGGTGACCTCGCTGCCAGCTCGACGGACGACGATGGCCATGACCTCTTGCCCGAGGATCTGGTGCGGCGCGCCGATGACGGCGACGTCGTCGATGTCGGGGTGCTCGATCAACCGGTTCTCGATCTCCAGCGGATAGATGTTCTCGCCGGCCCGGATGATCAGGTCGCGCATCCGGCTCTCGAGGTAGAGCATCCCACCGACGATGCGGCCGAAGTCGCCGGTGCGGTACCAACGGCCCTCGACCAACGCCTCGGCCGTGGCCTTCTCGTTGTTCCAGTAGCCGAGGAAGATCGCCGCGGTGCGCATGTAGATCTCGCCGACCTCACCCTCCTCGACGACCTTGCCCTCCTCGACGTCGCGGATCTCGATCTCCGTGGCGGGGTTGGCCGTGCCGACCGCGTCCGGGTTGGCGAGGAACATCGGGCCGACGGTCACTGTCCCCATCCCGGCACTCTCACTCATCCCGTAGCCGTTGCGCAGGCTGATGCCGGGCATCTTCTCCTGGAACAGCCGGACGAGATCGGGCGGGAAGTTGGCGCCGCCGCCGCCCGCCGCGAACACGGTCGACAGGTCGTACTTGTCGAAGTCGGGGTGCTGCAGGAGGCGCCAGAACTGGGTCGGCACGCCGCTCCACATCTGCAGGCCGTGCTGCTGGGTGAGCTCGAAGTGGGTGATCTCACTCCAGCGGCCCGCAGGCGGCAGCACCTGCTTGGAGCCGTTGTCCATCGTGAACACCAGCGGGACGATGCCCGACACGTGGAACAGCGGACCGACCATCAACGACGCGATCTGCTTCGCGTTCGGATCCGGCGTGACGCCCGTCAGGACTGCACCGATCGCGCCGGACAGCAGCCCCGACTGGGAGAAGTGCAGGAAGTTCCGATGCGACAGCACGGCGCCCTTCGGCCGGCCCGTCGTGCCGCTGGTGAAGAGGATCAGGAACGGGTCGTCCTCGGCCAGCGGCGTGGTCGGCAGTTCGCTCGGCCCGTCGGGCAGGTCGGCGAGCAGCGTCTCCATCGAGAGCAGCGGTGTCGAGCCGAGCTCGACCTCGGCGAGCCGCACTGTTCGCGGACCGTCGGCGATGACCAGCTTCGGTTCGGTGAGGTCGATGCCGTACTGCAGCTCGGCGCTCGTCCACCAGCCGTTCAGACCGACGATGATCCCGCCGAGCACGATCGTGGCCCACGCGCCCATCGCGTACTCGGCCGAGTTGGCCGCCGCGAACGCAACGCGGTCCCCTGGGCCGATGCCGTACCGGGTGGCGAAGCGCTCGGCCAGGTGTCCGACGACACGTGCCGTCTCGGCGAACGTGAAGTCGCCGTCCGGTGTCGACAGGTAGGTGCGGTCGGCGAAGTTGCGCCGCGCCGCCAGCATCGACTCGCGCAGCGAGCGGTGCCGCTGGGCGAAGACCTCCGTCGGCACACCGAGCACATCTTCGATGACGATCTCGAAGCGCGCCCCCGGGCCCATGATCGCGGCGCGCGCGGCCTCGGGCAGGTTCGCCGCACCGACCCAGCTCAGACGAGCAGGCTTGCCAGGGATCGTCTCGGCCATCAGAGCTTCAGCACCTTGGCGGCGTTGTCGCGCAGGAACTTCGGCCACACCTCGGCCTTGAACGGCACGCTCTCCATCTCGGTCATGATGCGCGAGATCGCGAGGCCCATCGGGAAGTACCCGGCGTAGATGATCTTGTCCGCGCCACGCGAGTTCGCGTAGTCGATGATCGCCTTCGGGTAGTGCTTCGGCGCGAACGCGCTGGTCGAGTAGTAGAGGTTCGGCCACTTCAGCATCAGCTTGACGATCAGGTCCTGCCACGGCTCACAGCCGTGACGTGTGACGAAGGTGAGGTCGGGGAAGTCGTACATGACCTCGTCGATCAGCTCGACGCGCTGGGGTGCCATGCGCAGACGTGGTCCGGGCACGCCGGCGCAGCAGAACACGGCGATGCCGAGCTCGGCGCACTTCGCGTAGATCGGGTACATCAACTTGTCGTTGATGGCCACCTGCGGGAAGGTGCCCGACGGGAACAGGCCGACCGAGCGGATGCCGAACTTCTCGTAGTTCTTGACGATGTCGCGGATGCCGTCCATGCCCTTGTTCGGGTCGCCGCTCATCCCGGGGATGAACCGATCGGGGTGGAGCTTGAGCGCCTTCTCACCGAGGCCCGCTTCGTCGCCGACACCGATCATGCCCTTGGCGATGCCCCACATGTCCATCTCGCGCAGGGTCACTCCGATGGGATCGTCGGTGCCCTTGTACTGCTTGTCGGGAACGTCTTTGAACATGTACTCGGCGGGGAACTCGAACTCTTCCTTGCTTTGGGTGTCCTTGACCTGATCGGTGATGAACTTGTAGGTCGCCTTCATGTCGTGCGGGAAGCCGATCATCGTGTCGATCGCGCCGATGTCGCTGATGAAACTCATGCTGTTGCTCCAGTTGTCGAGGTTGACGGTGTGTCGAGCTTGAACACGCGGATCGCGTTCTCACGGAGGAACTTCGGCCACACGCCGGGGTTGAACGCGACGTTCGGCATGTCGCGGAACTGACGCTCCAGGGAGAGCCCGGCGGGGAAGTAGCCGCAGTACATGATCTTGTCCGAGCCGCGGCTGTTGGCGTAGTTGATGATGTCCTTGGGGTAGTGCTTGGGTGCGAACGCGCTGGTCATGTAGTGCAG
>JAOBWQ010000055.1 GCA_025463425.1 Ilumatobacteraceae bacterium
GCCAGCTGCGTCGGGTGCGGGCTGTGCCTGCCGCACTGCCCGACCTATCGGGTGACGGGGGAGGAAGGGCTGTCGCCCCGGGGTCGGATCGCGGCGATGCGAACGGTCGCGTGGGAGGGTGCCGAGGTCGACGACCAGTTCGTCGGCTTCATGGATACGTGCGTGCAGTGCCGTGGTTGCGAGCCGGCATGCCCCTCCGGCGTTCCGTACGGGCATCTGATCGAAGACACGAAGGAACAACTCGCCGACGCTCACCGCACGACCCCGCGCTGGCAGCGTCTCGCGTTCGCTGTCCTCGGTCGACACCGCCTGCTGCTGGCCGGCTCGACCATGCTGGCCGTCGCCCAGCGCGTGCGGCTCGTGCCGAAGCGGCTGGGTCTGAGCCGCCTCCCGATCCGGCGTGGTCGCACGATCCAGGCGACGGGCGGCGATGTCTGGATCTTCACCGGTTGCGTGATGGACGCCTGGCAGCGCGAGACGCATCGCGCCACTCAGCGAGTCGTCGAATCGACGGGCGCGACCTGCGCGGTGGCCGGCCGAGGAGGCGACTGCTGTGGTGCGCTGCACGTGCACGCCGGCTTGCACGACGACGCACGCCGACTCGCCGAGCGGACGATGACGAGCATGCCCGGCGAGGCGCCCGTGCTGGTCAACTCGGCTGGTTGCGGCGCGCAGATGAAGGACTACGGCCATCTGCTCGGCACGGACGCGGCGCGAGCCTTCGCAGCGAGAGTGCGCGACGTCCACGAATGGCTGGCGGAGCGCATCGACGACCTGCCGACGGCCGACTCGACCCGGCCCCGCCCGTCGATCATCGTCCAGGACCCATGCCACCTCCGCCACGTGCAGAAGGTGCACCTGCCCGTGCGCACCGTGCTCGGGCGCTACGCCGACATCGTCGAACTCGACGACGACGGGCTGTGCTGTGGTGCTGGCGGTGCGTACTCGGCGCTGCAACCAGCCCTCGCCGGCGAGATCCGTGAGCGCAAGCTGGAGTCGATCGCGCGTGCCGGGCTGCGTTCATCGGCCTCGGTGGTGGCCAGCGCGAACCCGGGCTGCTCGATGCACCTAAGCGCCGGCGGGGCGACGGTCATGCACCCGATCGACATCGTCGACGAGCTGATCGCCGGCACTCGATGAGTGACACCTTCGATTCGCTCGCCGATCGCCTCGACGCGATCTCCGAGGACATCGCCGACTCCGCATTGGCCGATCTCAAGTCATCCGTCCGGCGCGGCGACGCGAAGCGCTCCGGCACCGAGCGCACCCTGACCCAGGCTCGACGCGCCGTGGAGAAGGCAGCCCATCTGCTCCGCTCGATCGGCGAGGACACCGACAGCGCAGGCGCAGCGAGCTCAGACGAGCTCGACTGAGTCACCGACCTCGATCGGTCCGCCGGTGACCACGGTGGCGTAGACGCCGACGTTCTGGTCCAGGTCGCGGACGATGTGCCGGAGCACGGAGCGGTCAGCGGGCAGATCGTCGGCGAACTCACGGGTCACCGCGACGCACCGCGGACACGGTGATCCGAGCTGCAACGTGGAGGCACCGATGCGCAGCTGACGACCCGCCCAGGCGAACTCGGGATGGCCGTCGGCGTCTCCGGTGTCGATCACCATCGAGGGGCGGAAGCGCCGTTCGTCGACCGCAGAGTCCGGCAGTGCCGCACCGATGGAGCGCACCGCACTGGTGGACATGATCATCAACGGGTACACGTCGTAGTAGTTGCCCGGCGGGTACTCGAACTCGAAGATCTCCGGCGGGAACACCGAGAAGTCGGGGAGTGGCTCGTCGTCCAGCCGACCGAAGATCGATCGCAGCTCGACCATCAGATCGTCGCTGTCCGGCGCACCGCGGCGGTAGAAGTCGAGATCCGACGCGGGCTGCTTGCTCCACATCGACACCGGATGGCCCACCGCAGCGCTCAACCGGTCGTTGACCGACGGATCGGTGGACGCCAGCTCGGATCCGTCCGGCAGGGTGATCATCGTCCGGCCATCGGGCGCGACCGCGGCTGCGAGGCGTGACAGCCCGGCGATCTTGCGTGCGCTGGCGATCGCGTTGCGTTGCTCGTCGCGGAGTGCCCACATCCGGTCACCGACGATGCCGTTCTCGGCCAGCTCGGCACGGGCCACCTGGCCGCCGAGCATCGACTTCACCGGGTAGGTCCAGATCTGGTCCAACCTCATGACGCACCCGCCACGACCGCACCCGAACCGACCGCACTCGAACCGACCGCATACGTGTTCAACGTGTCGATCAGCAGGCGGAGGTCACCGAAGCCGTGCTTGGCGAAGGCGAACGCGATCCGTTGGAACTCGACGCGATCGTTCTCCTTGACCTCGATCGGCAGCGGGTCCACCCGTTTGATGCCGCCGGACGTGCACAGAAAGCCGAACGTCGCGTTCAACGCGGACAGCTGGGACTCGTCGGGCGCCTGCTTCATCCGCAGCACCAGTTGGTCGCCGACATAGCGCATGCTGTCGTAGTTGGCGTAGAAGTGGTTGATCGCCTCGACGGCCGCCTCGCACGTGTCCGTGATCGTGTACAGCTTGGTGTCCGCTGCGGCCACCAGGCCGCGGGCGACGAGCTGCTGATCGACGAACTCGGCCACTCGTTCCCAGTACGGGTCGCCTGGTGTGTCGAGGAACACGATCGGCACGGGCACGCCCTTGCCGGTCTGGGT
>JAOBWQ010000060.1 GCA_025463425.1 Ilumatobacteraceae bacterium
GGTCAGCACGCGCTCGTGATCGGCTTGCTGCTCAGCGGTCTCGGCGTGCTGCTCTGTGTCGGCCTGATCGTGTTCGACCGCAAACGCACTGCCGCCGACGAGCCGGACTCTCCGCGCCCGGCCCGACTGTGGGGCACGCGCTCGGAGGCGACGCCGTACCGGTGGCGCAGCCCGGCCACCGTCAGCACCGTCGCGGCCACCGTCGTCGGGGCACTCGTCATCGCGCCCGTGTGGGGTCTGATCTGCGGTGGATGCGCGTTCGTCGCGTGCTTCGTCATCCGTCGTCCGCGGCTGCTCGGCTATGCCTCGGTCGCTATCGTCGCGGTCATGGCGGCGGTGATGGTGCGCAGGGTCACGTCGGAGCACCCATTCGCCAACGCCGGATGGCCGGGCTACTTCGAGGACCTCCATCGTCCGGGCATGGCCGTCATCGTCTTGCTCTTCGCCAGCGCGATCGCCACAGGCCGACCGCGGCTCGTCGGCGTCGTTGCTCCGCCGGTCCCCACGACGGGAGACAGCCAGCCGTGAGCTCGGCGGACGTCACCTTCACCACGACCCCACGGTCGGTCTACCTGCCTGCGATCGACGGCCTCCGCGCCTTCGCCGTCGGTGCCGTGCTGCTGTTCCACTCCGACCACCTCAGTGGCGGCTTCCTCGGGGTCGACACGTTCTTCGTGCTGTCCGGGTTCCTGATCACCCGCCAGATGTTGCAGGAGGTGGACAAGACCGGACGGATCTCACTGCGCGATTTCTGGTCACGCCGGGCGAGACGTCTCCTGCCGGCGCTGTTGCTGCTGATCGCGATCGCCACGGTGGTGGCCACCGGATGGGGAACGGCCGGCGAGCGCCTGAAGATCCGCAACGACGCGCCATGGGCGCTCGGGTTCGCGCTCAACTGGCACCACGTCGCGGCATCGGCTGACTACTGGGCATCGCTGGCGGCACCCTCGCCGCTCACCCACCTGTGGAGCCTCGCCGTCGAGGAGCAGTTCTACCTCGTCTGGCCGCTCGTGGTGGTGGCCCTCATCTGGCGGCGCTCCGACCGCGAGCGATCGGTGCTGACCGGCTCGGTGATCGGGGCTGCGCTGTCGTTCGCGCTGATGGCGGCCGTGTACTCGCCGAAGAACAGCACGCGCGCCTACGAGGGAACCGACACCCGCATCGGTGCCCTGCTGATCGGCGCGCTGTGCGCGACCACGATCATCACCTCGCGCGCCGATCGCATCGTCGCTCGCCTCGGCCGCTCCGTCGGCGTGGTCGTCGTCGCACCCGTGCTCGTCCTTGCGTGGATGTGGCTGCGGGTCGACGGCCGCAACGGCTGGCTCTACCGCGGTGGCTTCCTGCTCCACGCCGTCCTGGTCGCGCTGCTGCTGCTCGCCGTGTCGAGCCAGGCCGGATCGAACTGGCTCCAACGGTTGCTCCGCCAGCGACCTGTCCGGTGGATCGGTCAGCTGTCGTACGGCCTGTACCTCTGGCACTGGCCGATCTACATCGCGCTGAACGCCGACCGCACCGGCCTGTCACGCTGGCCGCTGACGTTCATGCGCCTCGCCACCACCCTGGCGGCCTCGACGCTGTCGTACTACCTCGTCGAGCGGCCGATCCGCTACGGGCTCCAGCGTCGCAAGCTGACCCTGACGGCGATCGCCTCGGTGGTCGGCATCGCCCTCGTGGCCGTCGGTGTCGTGGTGGTGCCGTTGCCCTCGGCCGGGCCGGCGCCGATCGACCTCGGCGCGCTCGCCGTCCCCGCCGCGCAGGCCGGCTCCTCGCCGAGCACGACCACCACCTCGAGCACCACAACCAGCACCAGCACCAGCACGAGCACCAGCAGGCCGAGCCAGCCGACCACGACCAGCGCCGCCGCCGATACGTCGAACCCTGACCCCACCGATCAGTCGGTCCCTGCCACGGCGACGACGGAGCCGCCGACCACCACCACCACCGAGGCGACCACCACGACCATCGCGAAGACCGAGCTGCACAAGGCCCTGTGGTTCGGCGACTCGATCGCGTTCACGACGTCGTTGGGTTTCATCGCCGCGATGAAGGCGATCAACATCGAGGTGATCGACAGCTCCTTCCCCGGAGTCGGACTGCTCAACGACACCGGCCCGGCCGACTTCAAGAAGATCACCGACCTCACCGGGTCCGAGCACCCTGATCTGCTGATCATGGAGATGTCGACGTGGGACGAGCCATTCGGCGTCGATGCGATCTACGACGCGCTCGCCAGGGTGCGTGACATCGCCAAGTTCAGTGGCGCGAGGCTGCTGCTGCTCCCCGTGCCGCCGCTCACGCCGGAGCGCACGGACCACGGCTACGTCGACGACACCGCGGCAGCGAAGAAGATCGCCGCCGATGATCCGGCCGACGTCACGTTCCTCGACACGAGTCCGTTCTGGGGACCCGCCTTCGTCGCGGACATGAACGGGGACCACATCCCCGAGCGGATGGACGACGGCGTGCACCTCTGCCCCTCCGGCTCGGCCCTGTTCGCGATCTGGCTCGTGACCCAACTGGAGACCATGTACTCCAACGTCACCGTCGCCGACGTGTCCACGTGGGCAGCGGGCGACTGGACCCAAGACAGTCGCTACTCGATGACTCCGGGCGGCTGCGCGCTGCTGCCCTGAGGGGTCAGCGCAGGGCGGCGACGATCAGGCGGGCCACACGCGTCTGCCCCGACGCGGCGAGCCCGTCATCGGCGTCGCGCACGGCGATCTGCCCGTTCGGGCCACAGTCGTCCCACCAGAGACAGCCCTGGGCGAGGGTGCCGTCGGGACCGAGCAGCTGAGCGGCATCCACGACCGAGGCACGCTGGGTTGGCGGCGCAGCCGGATCGGCGGCGGGGTTGTCGACCACGATCAGCCGCGCCGACCCGGCCGCCGCCGCGACCTGATCACGGACGACGGCCGGTGTCGAGCCGCACGTGCCTTCACCGCTGAACGAGACCACGACGATGGCCGGATGGTCGGCATGCACGACGGTGCTGACCGCGGCCGGCGCGTCGCACCACGTTGCCTGCTGCGGCGCCCAGACCAACGAGAACCCGTCCTCGTGGATGCGGTTGGTGAGCTCGCGCTCGGCGCTCCACAGGAACGAGTCACCGACGACCGCGACATCGGTGTGGGACGAGTCGCCACGCAGCGTCGGCAGCCACCACCAGACCAGCCCGATGATGACGACCAAGGACACCAGAACGGTGCGACGGGTCGTGGTCGACATGGCAGCGACGGACCGGCTTCGCATCGGACCGCAGTGTAGCGATGCCCGGCCGATCCGCCCGGCAGGGTGCCCGCGAGGTGCTCGGTGGGGATCCCTCGCCGACCGCGCCGAGATCCTAAGCTGCCGAGGCTATGTATCGCGACGGACTCGGCCATCCCGGGGACACCCAACCGACCTCGCTGTCATGGCGATGCGGGTTGGTCGCCTCGATCGGCGCCACGATGCTGCTCGCCGACCGTGTCGCGACGGCGACAGGGACGACGTCGGGATGGTTCGGCCGACTGTTGGCCCACGGTGATGTCGGTGCCGCAGTCGTGCTCGTCGCGTTCACCGTCGGGGTCCTCACACCCTGGATCGCCGACCCGCAGGACGGGCGATCCGTCGACCGCACGGCGATCATCGGCTGGCTCCGCCGCGGGGCCGTCATCGTCTACTCGCTGTGGCTGATCACCGTCGTCGCGGCGATCGCCGCGCTGCATCCCACCACGAGCGGACGCCAGCTGCTCAGCACTCTCGTCGCGTTCCGTCCGGTCGGATCGGGCACGATCCTGACCGGCCTGGGGATCGGCCCGCTCGTGCTCGAGATGGTGTTGATCGGAGCCGCGGCACCTTTCCTCGGCCGGTTCCTGCGCGCCCCGACCCGGCGCATCGCCGGCCGCGACATGAGCCCAACGGTCATCGCTGTGCTGCTCGCCGGCGCGGGCCTGGCCATCCGCCTCGTCGTCATCGCATCCGGGCACCGCAGCCCGACCGGGCCGCTCAGCACGCTGCCGGCCGACCTCGATCTCGTCGGTGCGGGAATCGCGATCGCCCTGTGGGTACAGCCGACGCGCGTCGATCCCACGTCGCGGACACGCCGAACTGCCCTGACCGCCGGCGCGATCGCCGCAGCCGCCTTCGTCGCGATGGCCGTGGCGATCACCCAACCGCGGGTGCCGGGCTCCGAAGGCGGCGGATCGTTGTTCATCCAGACGGCGCTCGGCACGGTGGTCGCCGCGTCGATCACCTTCGCGGTGATCTCCTCGACTTCGATCGGGCGGTGGCCGCGAGCCGTTCGCTGGATCGCGCTGATGGCACCTGGGCTGCTGCTCTTCCACGAGACCCTCTTCACCGTCTTCGCCCGTCAGTACGTCGACCGGATCACCACCGACGTCCTCGGGGTCCACCTCGTCGGTGCAGCGTTCCCACCATTCCTCTGGGCGTTCCTCGTGTCCGTGGCGATCGGCCTCGCCCTGGCCGCACTCGTGCTGCAACCCCTCGCGCTCGCGCTCGGCACACGGGTCGCGTCGAACTGGTTCACGCTCACCTCGGCCGGCGTGGTCGCGCTCGGCTTCGTGTGGCGGGTGATCGCGCTGTTGACGATCGCCCCGGCCAAGGTCGACGGCGGCGATCCGCTCTTCTACCACACGACCGCGAACACGCTGGCGGCTGGTCGCGGCTTTCCCGAGCCACTCCACTGGATCGCCTACGGCACCGAGCTGAAGAGCGCCGTGCACGGACCGCTCTTCCCGTTGGTCCTGTCGTTCTTCTCACGGATGGGTGGCACCACGTACTTCGACCATCGCATGGCTGCAGCGCTCATCGGCGCGGTCGTCGTGCTGGGCGTCGTGCTGGTCGGCAACGCGATCGCCGGCCGCACGGTGGCCGTGATCGCCGGCGTGATCGCCTCGTTCTACCCGAACCTCTGGCTGATCGACGGCGTGCTCTTCCCCGAGGGTTTGATGGCGGCGCTCGTGGTGTTCACGATCCTCGCCGCGTACAGGTGGAACGACCGGCCCGGCTGGAAGTTGGCTGCGGCGCTCGGGGCGCTCGTCGGGCTCACGGCACTGGCCCGCGGCGAGGGCGTGCTGCTGATGGTGCTGCTCGTGGCCCCGTTGATCCTGCGCAACAAGACGCTCGTGACGCGCGAGCGGCTCAAGCAGTTCGGGCTCGCGTGCGTTGCCTGCCTGCTCGTGATGGCGCCCTGGACCATCCGCAACATCCGTGCGTTCGAGGTCTTCGTGCCGCTGTCGACGAACAGCAACGAAGTGTTGATGTATGCGAACTGCAACGACGCCTACCACGGCAAGTTCATCGGGTTCTGGGTGTTCGACTGCCAGGAGCGGATCCGCGAGGCGAAGGGTGACCCGCCCGGCGACGAGGCCCAGAAGGCTGCGTACTGGCGCGCGATCGGCCTCGACTACATCAAGGACCACAAGGGCCAGCTCCCGGAGGTGATCCTGGCTCGCGTCGGCCGCCAGTGGGACGTCTTCCGGCCGTGGCAGAACGCCGAGCTCGCACCGATCGAAGGCCGCAACGAGAACGGTGCACGGGTCGGGCTCTTCGCCTACTACGCGTTGGTTGCATTCGGGATCAACGGCGTTCGATTGCTCCGCAAGCGACGGGTCAAGCTGCTGCCTCTCACCTCGCAGCTGCTGTCGGTCACGATCACCGCGGCAGCTGCGTACGGCACGGCACGTTTCCGCGCCCCGGCCGAGCCCGTGCTCTGCCTGCTCGCTGCGGTCGGCGTCGCACCACTGCTGATCCGCCTCCGCACACGCGCGGTCGTGCGACGCGACGAAGACGTCCCGATCAGCGATCCCGGCGCGTTCGTGCTCGGCGGGCGTGCGGTGCGCAAGCGTTGGTCGTGGCCGACGTTCGCCGGAGTCGGCGTCGTCGCGTTCATTGCGCTGCTGCCCGTGCGTGGCATGTACCACTCGACCGGCGGCACGATGGAGGAGGGCTTCATGCTCTCCTTCCCGGAGCGGATCCTCAAGGGCGCGGTGCCCAACGTCGACTTCCTCCACCTCTACGGTCCGGGCTCACTCGACGTCCTGGCCCTCTGGTACCGGATCTTCGGCCTCACCCTGGGCTCGGAGCGCACCTTCGGCCTCCTCCAGCACCTCGCGATCATCGCCGGGTTGTACGGGTTGGCACGCGCGTGGGGACGCGGCGCTGCGTGCGTGACGGCAGCGATGTCGGTGTTCTTGATCCTGACCCCGATCGGGCTGACCGCGATGGCCTGGAACGGTGGCGTCGCGCTCGGGCTGTGGAGCGTGGTCTTCGCCGTGCGGTCGCGCAACGTCGCCTCGCCCAAGACGGCGCAGCGGATGCTGATCGTGTCCGGTCTGCTCACCGGTCTGGCGCTCACCTACCGACCCGACCTGATCGTCGCGTTGGTCCTGGTCCACGGCTGGCTGCTGTGGCGCCGCAGCGGCTGGAAGCCGTTCGGCGTCGGCGGCGTGGTCGGCCTGCTGCCCATCCTCGTCCACGTCGCGCGCATCGGTCCCGGCACCGCGATCCGGACGATGCTGATCGATCCCGTGGTCAAGCTGCGGCCCGGCCGCGAGCTCCCCCGGCCGCCGAGCTGGAGCCACCTCGACGGCGCACTGCAGGCGATCGCGGAGACCGTGCCGCCGTGGTGGCGGTTCCCGGCGATCGCACCGAGTCATCAGCTGTTCCTGTGGTTCTTCGCGCTCCCGCTCGCCGCGCTGCTCGTGGTCGGCACCGGCATCGTCCTCCATCGCCGCACCGCCGGCTCGCCACGCTCGATCGTGCTGACTGCGGCCGGAC
>JAOBWQ010000067.1 GCA_025463425.1 Ilumatobacteraceae bacterium
CTCCTCGATGTTCTCCGCTGCGGGCACACCGGTGAGCGGGCTTCCGCCCGCGCCGAGCACGTTGAACAGATCGTCCTGCCGCCACATCACGCCCTTGGGCATGCCGGTGGTGCCACCCGTGTAGAGCAACAGCAGATCGTCACCGCCCGGGTCGACCCGGCCCTGAGTGATGTGGAACTCGGCCGATGCGACAGCCTCGTACGAGGTCGCCCAATCCGGTCCAGGACCCGTTTCGTCCGCCACCGCATACCAGCGGCGAACCTTCGGCAGCAGCGGGCGGATCTGCTCGACGATGTCGCTGAACGCAGCGTGGAACACCACTGCCTCGGCATCGGCGTTGTCGAACAGGTAGACGATCTCGTCGGGACCGTAGCGGTAGTTGGTGTTGACCGGAGCCATCTGCGCCTTGAATGCGGCGGTCATCGCCTCCATGTACTCCGGACCGTTGTAGAGGTAGCAGGCGAGCTTGCCCTGATGGCTGACGCCGTGGGCGAGGAGGTCCGCCGCCAGCGACGTGGTGCGTCGATCGAAGTCGCGCCACGTGACCACGCGATCGCCCTGGATCTGGCACGGTCGATCAGGCACGCGAGCCGCGACAGCCGAAAAGATCCGGGCAAAGTTCCAGTTCGTCATCGCAACCCCCACGATCGCCGTCCGCGGCGCTTCGCACCCGGTCACGAGCAACGTAGCTGCCCGGCGCCGTCTGCATGCGACGTGTGAAGGATCGTCTCCCGGGAGCGTGGCTCCAGCCGGCGCGATGGCATTCGCAGCCCGCTGCGGGTACGGTTTGCATCGTTCGCGGGTGGCGCGGGGCCGAGGAGGCCCTGATGTGCGATGCCTGCACACCGACGTTCAATCGAAGATCGCTCCTGCGCGGAGCCGCGATCGGTGGCGTCGCCGTCGCCACCGGAACCTTGTGGATGCCCGGCATGGCCGGGAGCGCTGCGGCCGCGGACGACTCGTCGGGATCCTCGATGGAATCCGCGTCGATGGCCGAGGACGGCACGCTCTCCAGCCACGCCAAGCTCAGCAACTCGTCGGTCGTCGCGACACGCATCATCCCCGCTCCGAACACCAAGGGCGTCAAGGCGCCACCGATCGTGAGCCGCGCCCAGTGGAAGGCCAACGAGGCGATCCGGCTCGACAGCCGCGCCTACGCACCGATCCGCAAGCTGATCGTCCACCACACCGCGAGTCCGAACAAGCCGAGCAACCCAGCCGCAGTCGTCCGCGAGGTGCTGGCGTTCCACGCCACAGGTCGCGGGTTCTCCGACACCGGCTACAACTTCATGGTCGATCACCGGGGCGTCATCTACGAGGGCCGGGCAGCCCGCCGGTACACACCGGACGAAGTGATCACCGGCGAAGACACCAAGGGTTGGGGCGTCGTCGGCGCGCACGCGAAGGGCTACAACGCCGGATCGTGCGGGGTGTGCCTGATCGGTGACTTCGACGCGGGCGCGCCGACCGACGCTGCGCTGAACAGCCTCGTGTGGCTGCTCGCGTGGAAGGCGTGCCGGCACCGCATCGATGCCAACGGCAAGGACGACTACTTCGACATCTACGGCGGCCACCACGTGTTCGCCAACATCACCGGCCACCGCCAGGTCGGCCAGACGCTGTGCCCGGGCTCGAAGCTGTTCGGTGTGCTGCCCGCGATCCGCGACGAGGTCGAGCGCAGCGCCGGCAGTTGGGATCCGCTCGTGGTCGACACTCCCGGAGTGCTCAGGTACGAATGGGGTTCGTTGCGCGCTGCTGGCGCGTCGACCACCGACGCTGCGTCGAACAGCGCCCCGAGCACCGATGCAGCGACGACCACCACGACGACTGCGCCCACAACATCGACCACATCTGCGTCGACGACGCCCTCCGACACCGTCTCGTCCGACATCGTCACCACCGACAGCACGCCGCGCGGCACGGGGGCCACGCTCACGGGCATCCGTGTCACCAGCAACGCCGGCACGATCTTCACCGCGGGCAAGGCTCGCAAGCTCGGCAATCCAGCGACGAGCGGGATCACCAAAGTCGTCGCACTCGCCAACGCATCGACCGGCGACGGCTACTGGGCCCTGGGTCAGACCGGCTCGGTGGCCGCGTTCGGCGGACTCGCCCACTACGGCGACGCCACCGGCAAGGGGTCGGCGGTGGACATCGCCGCGACGTCGACGGGCGCCGGATACTGGGTGCTGATGGCCGACGGCGGCATCTACCCGTTCGGCGACGCGAGGTACTGGTCGTCACCGAAGCGCGCGGGCGTGAAGGCCCGCTCGGTACGGATCGTCTCGCGCCCGCAGTCCGACGGATACTGGGTCCTTGCCGGAGACGGCAGCATCACAGCGTTCGGTGCCGCGCCGAAGCTGGGAGCGCCGACAGGCTCGGGCACACCGATCGACCTCGCCGTCACGCCGACGGGCGCCGGCTACTGGGTGCTCACCGACACCGGTCGCGTCCTGGCGGTGGGCGATGCGGTCGACAAGGGTGACCTCAAGCGGTCGAAGGTGAAGTGGCACAAGCCGGTCGCCCACGTCGTCGGCACGCCGTCCGGCAAGGGCTACGTGATCGTCAACAGCGAGGGCTCGATGCTCGCGTTCGGCGACGCACCGGCATTCCCGTCGTTCGGCGGCAGCGGCATGACCGTGGCCGGTGTCGCGCTGGCCTTCACCTGATCTCGTTGACTCGCTCAGCCATCCTGACTGACCGTTGCGTCAGTTCGGGCTGACCCATCAGCGAGTGGACGAGGGTCCCGCATGGGGGCATGCTGAACCACGTGAGCGCCAACTACCTGTCCTCCAAGGCCTGCGTCCGTGCCGACGCGAACGGCTGGGGCAGCTATGCGGTGGAGGCGATCCGCGCCGGTGAGACCGTCGCCGCGTTCGGTGGGCAGTGCGTCTCGCGGGCCGCGTTGGAGACCCTCGACGACGGTTCCGCAGCGCACGCTGTGCAGATCGACGACGACCTGTTCCTGGTCGCTCCGCTGACCACGGTCCCCGATGACACGGTGGGCCACTCCTGCGATCCGAACTGCGGCATCGCAGGCGGCGTGCTGATCGTCGCGATGCGCGACATCGCCAGCGGCGAACGCTTGACGTACGACCATGCGATGACCACTGGCTGCGACTTCAACGAGTTCGAATGCGGGTGCGGTGCCGCAACCTGTCGGCACAAGGTCACCGGTCACGACTGGATGCTGCCCGAGCTGCAACTGGCCTACCGCGGCTACTTCAGCCCGTACCTGGCCAAGCGGATCTGCGCGCTGGTTCGCACCGGCGCCGAGCGCCGCGCCTTCGCGCTGTAGCCCTGGGCTGGACGTCGGCCTTCGGCCGTGAACCCAAGCACTGCAACGGCCTTCGGCCGGGAAACCCTCGGCAGCGTTCCGGCTGCAGGCCGAGGCGGGTCGCGGCGCAGAGTGGCGTCGGACGCGCAGGGGCGCCGCGCTACTGTCGCAGGCATGCGGGTCCTGATCGTCGGCGCAGGTGGCGTCGGGGCTGCGTTCGCATCGATCGCTGCTCGGAGGTCGGTGTTCACCGACATCGTGCTGGCCGACATCGACGGCAACCGCGCCGGTCGAGCCGCCGACAAGGCGAACAGTGAGCGCGTGCGCTCGACGCGGGTCGACGCGTCGGACCGCGCCGACATCGTCGAACTGGCCGGGACGATGCGCGCCGACATCATCGTCAACGCGTGCGATCCGCGCCTCAACCCGCCGATCTTCGACGCTGCGTTCCAGGCCGGCTGCCACTACCTCGACATGGCGATGCACATGTCGGCGCCGCACCCCACCAACCCGCACGGCGAGGTCGGCGTGATGCTGGGCGAGGGTCAGTTCGCGGTCTCGGACCAATGGGTCGAGCGCGGCCAGCTCGCGCTGTGCGCGATGGGCGTGGAACCCGGCCTGTCCGACGTGCTGGCCCGCTACGCGAGCGACCACTTGTTCGGCCGGATCGACGAGATCGGGGTGCGCGACGGCAGTGATCTGACGATCACGTCTGCGTCCGGTGACGATCTTGGCTTCGCCCCGACGTTCAGCATCTGGACCACGATCGAGGAGTGCCTCAACCCGCCGATCATCTGGGAGCGAGAGCGCGGCTGGTTCACCACCGCCCCGTTCAGCGAGCCGGAGACGTTCGTGTTCCCGGAGGGCATCGGGCCACTCGGATGTGTGAACGTGGAGCACGAAGAGGTGGTGCTGATGCCGCGCTGGCTCG
>JAOBWQ010000068.1 GCA_025463425.1 Ilumatobacteraceae bacterium
GAGCGCATGCCGCCGAGCCAAGCTCCGGTCGCGATCGCGATGCCTTCCTCCTCGGTGGTCAGCACGTTCGTGACCATGCCGTCATCGGCTGCGCAGAGGTTGATCAAGGCCGTGTGACCGGCGTCGGGCACGTAGCTGACGTGCGTCACGCTGGCGCGTCGCAGCACCCCATGCACCTCGGCGGGCCAGCCAGGCTCCGCCACTCGTTCCAACTCGTCGACGTTCATGCCCACACTTCTACCTCCGACGTTGCGGTCTGCCCCGATCGGGTCTAGCAAGGAGTGCGTGGATCCGGAACTGATCGCCGACATTCGCAGCGCTGTCGCCCAGCTCTGCGCGAACTTCGACGGTGCCTATTGGCAGCGGCTCGACCGCGACATGGTGTACCCCACCGAGTTCGTCACCGCGCTGACCGAGGCAGGCTGGCTGTCGGTGCTGATCCCAGAGGAGCTCGGCGGGGGAGGGCTGCCGCTTTCGGCAGCAGCAGCCGTGCTCGAGGAGATCCAGCGGTCGGGCTGCAACGGCGGCGCGTGTCACGCGCAGATGTACACGATGGGGACGATCCTGCGTCACGGTTCGGCCGAGCAGAAGCAGCGGTACCTGCCCGCGATCGCACGCGGCGAGCTGCGGATGCAAGCGTTCGGCGTGACGGAGCCGACCAGTGGCAGCAACACCGGAGCGCTGCGCACCCGGGCCGTGCTCGACGGCGATCACTACGTCGTCAACGGCCAGAAGATCTGGACCAGTCGGGCCGAGCATTCGGACCTGATGGTGCTCCTCGCGCGCACCACACCGCTCACCGACGGGATGAAGCACACCGATGGTCTGTCGGTGCTGCTCGTCGACATGCGCGCAGCGGTGGGCAACGGGCTGACGATCCGACCGATCCGCACGATGATGAACCATGCCACGACCGAGGTGTTCTTCGACGACCTCCGGGTGCCCGCCGAGACCCTGATCGGCGACGAGGGCCGCGGGTTCCGCTACATCCTGTCGGGGATGAACGCCGAGCGGATCCTGATCGCTGCGGAGTGCGTCGGTGACGCGAAGTGGTTCATCGACAAGGCGGTCGCCTACGCCGGGCAGCGGTCCGTCTTCGGGCGGCCGATCGCCGAGCACCAGGGCGTCCAGTTCCCCATCGCTCGTGCTTATGCCAACATGCGCGCCGCCGAGCTGATGGTGAACGAGGCGCTCCACCGCTACGAGTCGGGCGGAGACTGCGGGGCTGAGGCCAACATGGCCAAGATGTTGGCCGCTGATGCCTCGTTCGAAGCCGCCAACGTGTGCATCCAGACCCACGGCGGGTTCGGGTTCGCCGAGGAGTACGACATCGAGCGGAAGTTCCGCGAGACCCGCCTGTACCAAGTCGCCCCGATCTCGACCAACCTGATCCTGTCGTACCTGGGCGAGCACGTGCTCGGCATGCCCCGCTCCTACTGACGCCACGCTGAACAGCAACACCCCACCCGGAGGAAACACATGAGGTTCGAGAACAAGGTCGCCGTCGTCACCGGCGCAGCACAGGGCATCGGCCGAGCCTGCGCGGCGCGCCTGCTGGCCGAGGGCGCGAAGGTCGTGCTCGCCGACATCGCGGCCGACACGCTGCGGTCCACCGCAGCCGAGCTGGAGCCGCCGGACCGAGTCCATGCGGTCGTGTCCGACGTGAGCAGCAAGGCTCAGGTCGACGCGCTGGTGGCGGAGGCCGTGGCCGTGTTCGGTGGGATCGACATCATGGTCAACAACGCCGGCATCGCGATGATGCAGGACCTCCTCGACATCAGCGAGGCCGACTACGAGGCCGTGCTCGCGGTCAACCTCAAGGGCCCGTTCCTCGGGGTGCAAGCCGCGGCGCGTCAGATGATCGCCCAGGGGAGAGGTGGGGTGATCATCAACATGTCGTCGATCAACTCTCGCCTGTCGAATCCGCGAGTGACGACCTATGCGATCTCCAAGGGTGGGCTCAACCAGCTCACCGGAACTGCGTCGATCGCCCTCGCTCCGCACGGCATCCGGGTGTGTGGGGTCGGTCCGGGCACGATCGCGACCGAGATGATCGCCGGATCGTTCATCCGCGACGAAGCTGAGCACCGGATGATCATGTCGCGGACGCCGGCGGGCCGGTTCGGGATGCCCGAGGAGGTCGCCGGTGTCGTCGCGTTCCTCGCCAGCGACGATGCCTCCTACATGACCGGCCAGACCGTCTATCCCGACGGCGGGCGCCTCGTGCTCAACTACACCGTGCCCGTCGAGGACTGATCGATGCCGGAGATCTTCGACCACCTCCACCACATCTGCATCGTCGTCCGGGACATCGATCGCACCCAGGCCTCCTATGAGTCGATCGGGATCGGACCGTGGCAGTCGTATCCGCCGTTGACCGACTACACCGACCTCGAGGTGCCGAACCGCGAGGGATTCCTGGCGATGCAGTACCGCGTCTGCAACCTGCCCAACGTGCAGCTCCAGCTCTGCCAGCCGAACGACGACCCGAGCCCGCAGCGGATCTTCCTCGACACCAAGGGCGAAGGCGTGTTCCACATCGGCTTCGAGGTGCCAGATGCCGACTCGGCACGGACCGCGGCGCTGGCGACGGGTCTCGAGCCCTTGATGCACGGTCGAAGATCGAACGGCACCGGCTTCGACTACTACGCCACCGAGGAGTTGGCCGGTGTGGTGCTGCTGACCCGGTCGACCCCTCCGGCGCCAACTCCTCCGGCGTCCATCCCCCCGGCATCGACGTGAACGCCTGGGAGGGGTGGATCGGAACCAGCCACACGACCTCCGCGACGCTGGATCCGGCGCCGGCCAACCGGATGGCCGTCACCATCGATCGCGAGCCGAGGTTCGCGGTGGGGGACGAGCTCCCGCCGGCGTGGCACTGGCTCTACTTCCACGACGTCGTGCGGGCCTCCCGCCTCGGCGCTGATGGTCATCCGGCGCTCGGCGAGACGATGCCTCCCGTGCCGCTGCCGCGCCGGATGTGGGCCGGCGGCGACCTCATGTTCACCGCACCCATGCGGCTCGGCGCGACCGCCGCGCGCACGTCCACCTTTCGGGACATCACCGAGAAGCAGGGTCGAACGGGCCCGCTGTACTTCGTCACCGTCGAGCACGACATCCACGTCGACGGCACGCTGGCCCTCGCCGAGACGCAGACCATCGTCTACCGCGAGATGCCGACAGGCCCTGCCCGGGTCTCCGGTCCACCTGCGCCCGAGGACGCACAGTTCGTCGAGACCTGGCAGTTCGACAGCACCGCCCTCTTCCGGTACTCGGCGCTGACGTTCAACGGTCACCGCATCCACTACGACGCCGACTACGCACGCTCCGTCGAGGGCTACCCGAACGTCGTCATCCACGGCCCGTTGTTGGCCACGCTGTTGATCGACCTGGCGGTCCGTCGGCTGGGACCGCTGCGTTCGTTCCGGTACCGGGCCGAGTCGCCGCTGTTCCTCCCGGACGCCTTCACGATCAACGCCGGCCCCGAGGGAGACACGACGACGTTGTGGGCCGCCTCTGCCGATGGTCGCCTGGCGATGTCTGCCGAGGCCACAGGGTTGTCCTGAGCCTGCGGCGAGCGTCAGCCGTGTTCGGGTTCGTTCCGGAGTTGCTCGCGCAGGTCGCGCTTGACGACCTTGCCGTAGTTGTTGGTCGGCAGGGAGTCCACGAACCGGTAGGCCTTGGGCCGCTTGTACCGGGCGATGCTCTCGAGGCACGTGCGATCCAGGTCGTCAGCGTCCGGCGCGGCGGCGCCCGAGGCGACGACGAACGCCACCACTGCTTCGCCCCACTCCGGGTCTGGCCGGCCGACGACCGCGACGGCACCCACGCCGGGGTGGCGCAGGAGCGCCTCCTCGACCTCGCGGGGGTAGATGTTCATCCCACCACGGATGATCAGGTCCTTGGACCGGTCGCGCAGGGTCAGGTACCCGCCGGCGTCGAAGCTGCCGACGTCGCCGGTGTGCAGCCAGCCGCCTCGGAGCGCTTCAGCGCTGGCCTCGGGCTCGTTCCAGTAGCCGGGCATGACCACCTCGCCGCGCACCACGACCTCGCCCACCTCGCCTGCGGGCAGCTCGTTGTCCTCGTCGTCGACGACCCGCACCTCGACATCGGTGCGGGCCGTGCCGACGCTCTGCAGGCGCTCCTGCCAGTTGGGATGGTCGACGTCGGCGTGGTCGGCCTTCGACAGGGCGGTGATCGTCATCGGCGTCTCCCCCTGCCCGTAGATCTGGGCCAGTCGGGGACCGAACACGCCGAGGGCGGCTTCGAGATCGGCGAGGTACATCGGTGCCCCGCCGTAGATGATCGTTTTCAGGTTGGCGAGGTCGGCAGCTGTGATCGATGGGTCGCCGGTCAGCCGCTTGATCATCGTCGGAGCGGCAAAGAACGACACACCCTTCCAGCGCTGGAGGAGCGCAGCGATCTCGTCGCCGTCGACGCCTCCGGAGTGGGGCACGACGCTGACTGCGCCACGCGCGATGTGGGGGAGTCCGTACAGCCCCGAGCCGTGCGAGATCGGCGCGGCGTGGACGATGCTGTCCTGCGCCGACACGGGGTCGATGTCGGCGAAGTAGCTGAGCGATGCCATCAGCAGGTTGCGGTTGGTGAGCGTCGCGCCCTTGGGCCTCCCCGTCGTGCCGCTCGTGTAGAACAGCCAGGCAGGATCCTGCGCCTGCCGTTCGACGAGTGGGGTCGGCGCTGATGCCGTGAGCCGATCCCAACGTTCACCTGGTGCCACGACCGCTGCCCGCAGCGACTCGACCGAGTCGACGAGCAACTCGACGTCGTCGGCATGGTCGGCGTCGGTGAGCGCGACGGCTGAGCCGCTGTGCCCGAGGATGTAGGCGATCTCGTCGCGGTGCAGACGAGCGTTGACCGGCACGGCCACGAGACCCGCGTGCCAGATCGCGAACAGCGCTTCGAGGTACTCGGGGCGGTTGCGCATCACGATCGCGACGCGGTCGCCCGGCACGAGGCCGAGGTCGTCGCGCAGGCCGGCGGCCGCGGCGGCCGTGCGGACCGCGAACGTGGCCCACGTGGCGTGAACACGCTCACCGTCTGCCAACGCTGGGTCGTCGGGCCGTGCCCGGCCGTGACGTTCCACCCACACGGCAGGGTTCACCGCACCCTCCCCGCGTCGATCGTGAGGTTCCTGTACGGGGAGCGCATGAGATGAGCCACGTCGGCAGAGTAACTCCGCCGGTGCCGAGGCCGGCTGCCCGTCGACGTGTCACCTGGCCGGGTCTGACTCCGACTCGGCACGGGTAGAAGCGGTCTCGCCCCCCGACCACGAACGGAACCGACCATGAACCACCCGACGACTTCCACCCCGGCGAAGAGGTAGCTGAGCCGTGCGGGAGAACGTTCCATCGAGTCGACGGATCGGCCTGGTGCTCGGGGCCGGAGGCACCGTCGGCTGTGCCTACCACGCAGGGGTGATCTCCAGCCTCGAACACCACTTGGGCTGGGACGCGCGCCAGGCGACGTCGATCGTCGGCACCAGCGCGGGCAGCCTCGTCGGGGCACTGCTGCGGTGCGACGTCGGGCCGGCTGATCTCGTCGCCCTCAGCCGTGGCACGACGCTCGACGAGTTCGGCACGGATGCCTTCACCCACCTGCGCCAGGCCACGGCCCGTCGAACACCCGGGTTGGTCGACCTCGCCCGCGGTGTCCGAGCGCCGAGCGTGCTCGGACTGTTGCGCACGTTGCGTCATCGCTCCGTGCGTCCCGCGCTGCTGTCGATGATGAGCGGCGCACGTGAGGACCTGTCCGAATCCGTGGCGGACCTGGATGCCCTCATCGGCAGCGCTTGGCCGACGGCGGATCTGCGGATCTGCACCGTCGATGCGAACACCGGCCTGCGCTACGTGGTCGACCGGGCTTCGGGCATCTCGCTGGGCACCGCGGTCGCGGCGTCGTGCGCGGTGCCAGGCGTCTTCGCTGCACAGCGCGCGAACGGTCGACGACTGGTCGACGGCGGCGTCCATTCGGCGACCAACCTCGACGCGCTCGAGCTTGATGCGCTCGACGAGGTCTGGGTCATCGCACCGATGGCGGGTCGGACGTTCCACCAGCTGCCCACTCGACACATCCAACGGTTCATCGCCGCCCAGCTCGGCCGCGAGTTGCGGTCCGTTCCCAAGGGGATGCCGGTCCGGATGTTCGTGCCCGGGCGGGAAGCGTCAACGGCGATCGGCATCGACCTGATGGCGACCGATCGAGCGGATCGCACGATCCTCGCCGGATTCCTGGAGACCGGCGACCAGGTCTCGTCCGCGCGAGATGACCCGAAGCCGGTCGCCCCCGGCCTGCTCGCCTCGTAGCTCAGGCGGCGACGGCGCGGAGCGGGCGCTTGCAGACGCACAGGGCCACCGTCGAAGCGGCCGACGCCATCGCCAGGGACCACGCCCTTCGGCTGCGGCCGACGCGAGCTGCACCCACGAGCGCCGCAAGGGTCATCGTGTTCGCGGCAACGAGTGCTCGCTGGACCGGAGGTACGGGATGTCCGCCGAAGGCGGCGACCACCGCCAACGATCCGGCGAGCATCGCTGCGCCACCGTAGAGAGCGCGTGTCGGACCGAGCCGTTGTGGCAAGCCACGCACCGATGTGAGCGTGTCGGCCTCGACGTCGGGGAGGACGTTGATGAAGTGGGCTCCGGCGCCGAGCAGTGCTGCTGCGGCGATCGTCCACGTGGGCGGCAGACTCGGCTTCTCTGCCGAGAGCGTCACGAACGCCGGCAACGCCCCGAAGGCAGCGACGTACGGCGCGACGCTGAACGGCGTCCGCTTGAGACCGAGGTTGTATGCCAGTCCGCTGCCCACCGCCGCGAGGTGCACGGCAGCCGCGCGTCGACCCGCGAGCAACGAGAGCGGGATGCACGCGATCGCAGCAGCGACGGCCGCGTCGCGGACCACGTTCGGCGCCACCAGGCCTGCGACGATCGGCTTGTCCGTTCGCCGGGCGACGGTGTCTCGCGACCGATCGATGAAGTCGTTGCTCCAGCCAACGGCGAGCTGACCGCACAACACCGCGGCCCCGATCGCGTACGAGCGGCGCCCCTGATCGGCGGAGACAGCGAGTGCTGTCGTGAAGCCCGTCACGGCGAGTGTCGGCTGCAGGTGGCACGCCTGGAGCAGCCCGCGAACCGTCGTCGAGGCGTGCGGGGATCCCAGGTCGCTCACGCCGATGGTCTACCCCAGCGCAGCGCCACCGAGACGCACACGAGCTGCGCGCGAAGCCGTCGGTCGCGGTGGAGCGCTTGCAGTGGAGCTGGTCTGTCCCGTCTCGGCCGTGGGTACGCCTGTGCCATGGCGGATGGACCCCAGACGACCACATCAACCGCATCGACCGCATCTGCCGCCGTGGACGAGTCGTTCGGCGCCGCCGAGGAAGCAGACACTGTCCCTGCCGCCGCGGTCGAACGCGTGGTGCGCTCGGAGCGCGACCGAGGTCGGGCGGCCGGGTCTCCCACGCAGATCCCCGCACGTGGGATGCGCGACGTGTTCGCACGAGTGCGCGTCGAGGTCAAAGGGGACCACATCCCGCTGCTCTCTGCGGGCATCGCGTTCTATGCGTTGTTGGCGCTTGCCCCGGCGCTGGTCGCAGTGATCTCGATCTACGGACTGGTCGCCAGCGCAGACCAGGTCCGCAGCCAGATCCTCAATGCCCTGTCGGCTGCCCCGCGCGAGGTGCGCGCCTTGGTGTCCACGCAGCTGGAGTCGATCGCGGCCTCGTCCGGGGCGACGACGATCATCGCTCTGGTGATCGGGATCATGGCCGCGCTCTGGTCGGCGTCGGCCGGTGTGGGGCACCTCATCGACGCGCTCAACGTCGCGTACGACGAGGAGGAGACGCGCGGGTTCGTGCGCGGCAAGGCCGTTGCGTTGGCGTTCACGGCGGGTGCCGTGCTGTTCGTCGCCGTGGCGTTCGTCGTGATCACCGTACTGCCGGCGTTGATCGCCAGCACCGGACTCGGCGCCGTGGGTCGGATCACGATCGGGATCGTGCGATGGATCGTGCTGCTCGCAGGCATGCAGCTCGGACTTGCCGTTCTCTACCGATACGGGCCGGATCGCGACCCGGCCAAGTGGCGCTGGGTGTCGCCGGGTGCGTTGATCGCCGCAGTCATGTGGATCCTCGGCTCGCTGTTGTTCTCGCTCTACACCGCCAACTTCGCCAAGTACAACGAGACCTACGGCTCGCTCGGCGCAGTGGTCGTCCTGATGCTCTGGTTGTTCCTGACCGCGCTCGCCGTGCTCGTCGGTGCCGAGATCAACGCCGAGATGGAACGGCAGACGGCATTGGACACCACGGAGGGTCGACCACGACCGCTCGGCGAGCGACGAGCCCACGCCGCCGACACGGTCGGCGCTGCTGTCGGTGACGCGCACATCGTGGGCAATCGCGATGCGGCGCTGGTCGACGATGCCCTTCCCTCCTCGATCGGGGCCGACGAGATCCCGCTCCGCATCGCCGGCCTCGTCGGGCTCGCGGCCCGATGTGTCGGGGTGCGATCCGACCGTGCCAGGGTCGTCATATCACGCACCACGATCACGGTTCGCTACGGGCGATGGGTGCTCGTGACGCCGCTGGCGAACATCGTGTCGGTGGACGTCACCGGCCCGTACAAGACCTGGAAGGTCGCCGGCCCGCCCCACCTCTCGTTCAGTGATGCCGGCCTGACCTTCGCGACCAACCGCGACCGTGGTGTGTGCATCACCTTCGCCGACAGCGTGCCCGGGCTGCTGCCCTTCGGCCTCCTCCCACATCCGAGCCTGACGTTCACCGCGGCAGACCCGGACCGAGTCGCCGAGATCCTCCGAACCCGGATCGATGGAGCGCTCGCAACGATCCCGTGACGTGTCCACCCTGCGATTCAAGTGCTGCGGGGCATGTGTCGATACCTGCTGTGGTTGGCTGAGGGGAGGTTGGAGTCATGGCAGGAGATCAGGCGGGTCGTCGCGCACCGACGAGCATCGTGTCGTTCTTCGTCGTGTTCGCCACGCTGATCGTCGTCGCCGCCGGCGTCGGGACGTACTTCGTGTGGCGCGCAACCCAAAACGCAGCGCTCAGCGAGGCCACCCGCGACGCTCAGTTTGCGGCTGGCGGCGCTGCCGGATCGATCGATGCAGCTGTTCGTGATGCTGAATCGCTGGTCGTTTCAACGGCCGAATCGCCGTCGGTCGTCGTGGCGATCAAGACACCAGCCGGCTGCACGTTGTCGTTCGCCGGGGTCGGACCGTTCACATCGGGGCACCTCGATTTCATCGGTCCGAACGGTGACGTGCGGTGCACGTCGAGTCCGACCGCGGGGACGACGTACCCGATGACGTCATGGTTCCCTGACCTCCGCAGCGGCGGACCCGCAGCGGTCGCATTGCATGCGGAGGCGTCGAAGCGTCAGGTGTTGGTTGTCGTGGGGGCGGTTCCCAGTGGTGGTTACGTCGCGGCATTCCTCGATGTCGACGTGCTCGGCGAGGGGCTCAGCGCGCTGTACGGCGGGCGCAGAAATCTTGAGTTCGTGGTCGCGACGCACAGCGACGAGCGGATCCTGACGAGATCGGTGGACGACGCTGCCTGGCGGGGCAAGTTGGTCGCGGACACCAAGCTCGCAGGTGTGGGAGCCGGCGGGAGCCACCCCGACGTTGCCTCGGTGCCGCGGGTCTATTCGAGAGCCGGCACCACCGAGGCCGTGGATTGGTTCGTGTACGCGGGAGCCGATCGAACGACAGCGATCTCGGAGGGCACCTCGGACTTCCGACTGCTCATCATCGTGGTCGGTGCGGCAGTCCTCGGCCTGCTGGCGCTGTTCGCGGTGATGTACCGCCGAATCGTGGGACCGATCCGCGCCCTGTATCGCGGGACCCGAGCCCAGCGCTCGAGCCCCTTGGTCGTGCCGCTGCCCGTCAACGGACCCCGGGAGATCGGCGCGGTGGCGCGAGAGCTCAACGCGGTGATGAGCGAGTTGAGCGAGTCCGAGCAGACGTATCGGGTGTTGTTCGACGGCAACCCCCAGCCGATGTGGGTGTGGTCGCTCCGATCGGGCTGCTTCCTGGCGGTCAACCAGGCAACGATCGACCTCTACGGGTACACGCGAGAGGAGTTCCTCGCGATGCGGGTCGACCAGATCGTGCCGAGTGCGTATGGCAACTCGGCGACGGACGGCGTTGATTCGGCCGGCGTGAGACGTGTCGCCCATTCTGGACCGCTGGTCAAGTCCGGGCCGTGGACCCACGTGATGAGATCGGGTGACACGATCAGTGTCGAGGTGACCTCGCAGGACTTCACCTATCTCGGTGAGCCTGGACGATTCACGATCGTCGTCGACATCAGCGAGCGGCTCGAGCACGAACGGCAGCTGCAGCACCTCGCGCTGCACGACGAGCTCACCGGACTTGCCAACCGGACGCTGATCCTCGATCGGCTGTCGTCAGCGATCGGCCATGCGCAGTCACAGTCGCGCGTCGCCGTGCTCTTCGTCGATCTCGACGGCTTCAAGCTGATCAACGAGGTACATGGGCACGATGCGGGCGACCACTTGCTGACCGTCGTCGGCCGGCGCCTGTCGGAGGGACTGCGCCCGACCGATTCGATCGGTCGAGTGGGCGCGGACGAGTTCGTCATCGTCTGCCCCCACCTCTCCGGTGAGACCGAGGCGATTGCAATGGCGAGTCGAGTCGAGGGACTGCTTGCGCTTCCGATCGAGCTCGAGGGGACCAAGACGTTCGTCACGGCCAGCGTGGGCATCAGCATGTCCACCGACGGCTCAGCGCCCACTCACCTCGTTCGCGACGCCACGCTGGCGATGAACCGAGCCAAGGAGCGCGGTGGTGATCGGTTCGAGATCTTCGACGAGGGGATGAGAGAGCGAACCCTCGTCAAGCTGGCCACGATCACCGAGCTCCGCCGCGCCGTCGACAACGACGAGCTGCGCCTGCAGTTCCAACCCGAGATCGACTTGTCGACGGGCGTGTGCAATGGCTTCGAGGCATTGGTCCGGTGGGAGCACCCGTCGAGAGGTTTGCTGGCCCCAGCGCACTTCGTCGAGCTCGCCGAGGAGACCGGCTACATCGTCCAGCTCGGCGCATGGGTGCTCGACGCAGCGTGTCGTCAAGCCGCCACATGGGTCCGCCAGGGCCTCGCGGTCGGCACGATCTCCGTGAACCTGTCGGCGCGAGAGCTGGCTCAACCATCGCTCGTCGGACAGGTCAGCTCGGCATTGGATCGGTCCGGACTCGAGCCGGGCAGGCTCTGCCTGGAGATCACCGAGACGTCCTTGATGGACGATCCCGACGGTGCCGTCTCCGTGCTCGCGGCGCTCCGGGATCTCGGGGTCAAGTTGAGCATCGACGACTTCGGCACCGGGTACTCCTCGTTGCAGTACCTCAGGCGCTACAAGGTCGACTACCTGAAGATCGACCGAAGCTTCGTCGCCGGCCTCTGCTCGGACCCACAGTCCACCGCGATCGTGTCCAGCGTGATCCGCCTCGCCCACGCGCTGGAGCTCGCGGTGGTCGCGGAGGGCGTCGAGTCCGTCGAGCAGGCAGAGATGCTCACTGCGATGGACTGCGATCTCGGGCAGGGATACCTGTGGTCTCGGCCGGTGTGGCCGGTGGATGTGCCGGCGCTGTGCGGACGAACGTTGATCACGCCGCGTCCGCTCGTCTCGACGGTCCTGGGATGAACGCCATCGACGACGCCGGCGGCCACGGTTTCGGCTGCCGACACTTCAGCAGTGCGAACAACCAGTACGTCATCGCGTACCTGCGGGCGCGCACCCCGGCCGGCACCCTCGAACGAGTGCTGGCGCGCGCCGGTGAGGTTCGATCGCCGGAGGTCCTCGTCGACCCGGGCACATGGAGCACGTACGAAGAGTTTCGCCGCCTGCTCGCCGCCTGCGTTGCCGAACTCGGCGAAGAGGTGCTTCCCGAGTTCGGTCTCGACTCGTTCGCCGACATCACCACCCCCGACACGGCGGCAATGCTGGCAGCGTTCGGTTCACCCGCCGCGTTGTACGCGGACATCGGCCCGGCCGCGGCCGGAGTCTCCCCGATCGTCGCGATCAGCGGCCAACCCGTCGGCGAGACGGAGTGGCTGATGAGCATGCACTTCGAGCCGGGCTTCGAACCATTTCGCGAGTACTGCAGGTACGCGTCAGGTCTCGTGGCGGTGACGCCCCGACTCTTCGGGTATCAGCCGGCCACCGTGGTCGAGGAAGCATGTCAGTGCTACGGGGATCCCGCGTGCGTCCTTCGCGTCACGTGGGAGCCGACTGACGAGGCGACCCGACGCACGCAGCAACTCGACGTCCAGGTGCAGATGCTGCAGGGGAGCCTCGAAGCCCTGCAGGTCACCGTCGGAGACCTGGTCTCCGGTGAAGGCCTCGATGTGGTGCTGACCCGGATCGTCTCTTCGGCCGCTCGCGCCGTCAGCGCGCCAAGTTTTGTGCTCGCGATCGACAGCGGGGTGAAGAGCTCGAAGCGGGTCTTCTCCGATGGGCTCGCGCCCGGCGAGGCGGAAGAAGTCGCCGGCGCGCTCCTCGACGGCGTCCGGCAGACGGACTCGCACTGCCTCGTCGTCGACCTGACCTCGACCCGTCGCAACTACGGACGCCTCGCGGCGCTGAAACCGAATGGAGAGTTCTATCCGCAGGAGCTCTCGACCCTTCGTGCGTACGGCCGCCTCGCAGCCGCCGCACTCGACGCGGCCGCGGCGCACGAAGCGACACGCGATCAAGCGGCGCGCGCCCAAGCGCTGCTGACCCTCTCGATCGCGCTCGCCGAAGTCGCCTCGTCCGACGAGATGGCCCAGCGCATCGCGGATGCGATGCTCTCGGTCATCGATTGCGACCGTGCGCTCGTCATCCTCGCCGACGGGCCGACGGATGGCCGCGTGGTCGGGATCGCCGGCTACCCCCCGCATCTTGCCGCCGCTCTCGTTTCGCGAAGGTTCGCCTTCGAGGTCGGCGCCGAACCCGAGGTGACGATCGAACAACGCACGGCGCCGAACGGAGGACCGATCTCCGGTGGTCAACGCGCCATGGCTTTGACCGGGACCGTCGCGTCCGCCTCGTTTCCGCTCACTTCGGACGGACAGCTGCTGGGGTTCATCTCCGCGAGCGTGACGAACCAGCCCGAGCGGCTGACCAAGTCTGCCGATCTCGACGTGCGGTTGCGCGGGCTGGGAAGTCAGGCGTGCACGGCCCTCAACAACGCCGCCCTCCTCGAACGAGTGCGGCACCAGGCCTTGCACGACGGCCTCACCGGGCTGCCGAACCGCGCGCTGATCCTCGACCGCGCCGAGCAGATGCTGGCCCGGGCCCAGCGCTCGGATGTCCCGGTGGCCGCGTACTTCATCGACCTCGACAACTTCAAGCTCGTCAACGACACCCTGGGTCACGCCGCCGGCGACCAGATGTTGCGAGCAGTCGCCGACCGCCTGTCGGGGATCCTGCGCGCGCACGACACGCTCGGAAGGCTGGGCGGAGACGAGTTCGTCGTGCTCGCCGAATCCGACTCGCTGGAGCGAGGAGCTGTCTGGCTCGCGGCCCGACTCCTCGACGAGTTCTCGACCCCGTTCCCGCTCGAGGGGTTCATCAGTCGAACGGTGGCGACCTCGGCCAGCATCGGAATCGCAACTGGTTGGCGGGCGACGGCTGATGAGCTGTTCCGCGACGCGGACATCGCCCTCTACCGTGCCAAGGCGGCCGGCCGGGGACGAGCGATGGTGTTCGAGCCGTTCATGTTGGGCGAGGCGATGCGCGAGCTCGAGGGCGAGTTCTCACAGCTCCCCGCCGGTTCGCAACGATCCGGCGTGTAGCCCGCAGGCCTGTCCGCTACCCGACCGTGGCTGTGGTTGGGGGCACTCTCGTGCTCGGGCACCGTCGTCAACCGCTCCGTCGGCCCCGCGAGATGGCAGCATCTCTTCATGATCGACACAGCGACTGCTCTCGCTCGCCTGGATGCCGACGGTTACGTGGTTCTCCCCGACGCCGTGGATGCCGACCTCGTGGCGCGGATTCGCGGCGAGGTCGACCCCTACCTCGCGTCCGCGCCATTCGGCCGAAACGACTTCGAGGGTTTCCGAACCCAGCGGCTGTATGCGCTGTTCGCCAAGGCGCCGTCGACGGCAGCGCTCGTGGCCCACCCGGCCGTCCTCGCGCTTGTCGACCACCACCTCGCCCAGCCATGCCTGCTCTCGGCGAACATCGCGATCAACGTGCACCCGGGCGAGACGGCGCAGGACCTGCACCCCGACGACGGCTACTGCGGTGTGCCCCGGCCGCGCCAGCCCTACGGACTGTCGGCCATCTGGGCGATCGACGACTTCACGGCCACCAACGGCGCCACCGAGGTGGTCCCGGGCAGCCACCGCTTCGGCAACGACGCCACGCCCGCCGCTGACGATCCACGCATCCGTTCGATCGAGATGCGCGCCGGGTCCGTCCTGGTGTTTCTCGGCACGACCTATCATCGGGGCGGCGCCAACCGGAGCGATCGCACCCGCCTGGCGATCACGCCGCAGTACTGCGCTCCGTGGATGCGCCAGATCGAGAACATGTCGCTCGCCATCCCGAACGCCGTCGCCGCAGCCATGCCCGAGCGCGTGCAGGAGCTGCTCGGGTACAGCATCATGTCGCCGTTCATCGGGTACGTCGACGGCATGCACCCGCGGCGCCTGCTGGAGCACGAATGATGAACCGATGAAGGAACCACCCCACATCGTGCTCGTCGCGCTCGACGCCGAGATCGTTCGGCGCCGACTTTCGGCCGACGACTTTCGACTCGAACGACCCATTGCCGGCACTGGCCGGGCGGTGCACTTCGGCCCCGAGTTTCCGGGCGAGGCGCTGGCCTTCTACCCGACGTTTCTCGAACAGGCCGTCGGTCGATCGATCGTGGAAGGCAGCTACGTCGTCGTCGACATCGGATCGGGCGAAGCACTGGGTCAAGTCGGCACGATCGGCTCGCCGCACCGTGCGACCGTCGAGATCGGCTACGGGATCAATGCCGCCTTCCATGGACGATGCATCGCAACGGCCGCGGTCAGTGCGATCGTGACGCTTCTCGCGTCGAATGGCACGGTCGACGTCGTGACAGCTCGCACCTCGGTGACGAATCCGGCGAGCGGCCGAGTCCTCGAGAAGAACGGCTTCGGTGTCACTGGGCGAGAGGAGAGCGACGAAGGCGAACTTCTCGTGTGGGCGCTCGCGACAGCACCCGGCCACCTTGCAGAGGCCGTCGGCCATCGACATCCATTCCGGTAGACGCGCACAGGCGCTCGCTGCCGACCCTGCGGTGGCAGCGAGCGCCTGAGTGTGGGCGTCGTGCGTTGCTACGAGGCAGCGGCGGTGGTCGCCTCGATGGCGTCTGGTGATGCGGTCTGGTGCTGTCCGAGCTGAACCTTGCGAGGCTTGGCCTGTTCGGCGACCGGGATGCGCACGGTGAGGACGCCATCGTGCAGGTCCGCTTCGAGGTTCTGGAGATCGAGACCGTCACCGAGTTGGATCTGGCGCCGGAAGGAACCGCGGTAGCGCTCGCCGAAGTAGGGCTGATCGTTCTCTTGGCGCTGCCAGTTGCGCTCAGCCGCGATCGTGAGGACGTTGCGCTCGACCGTGATGTCGAGGCTGTCGGCCTTCACGCCGGGCAAGTCGATGTGCACCCACACGTCGCTGCCGCGCCGAAAGGCGTCCATCGGCATGACGCCGCCGGCGTTCTGCTGCCGACTCGACAGCCGACTGAAGAGCGTGTCGAGGTCACGGAACGGATCGGTCTGGATGATCATGTCAACACTCCTTCTGGGTTGTCGACCACGGTGTGGTCGGGATCGGTCAACATAATATGGGCGATTATGTTGAGTGTCAAGTGGCTGCGTCACGCGGAGAACGATGTGATTATGTTGACAGTGGTGCCTGCGAGAGGCACCATGGTCTCATGTCCGAACGAGCATCCAGTCGAGCCAGCGCGGCGAGGTCGCGATCGGCGCTGGAGGGCTGGCTGAAGACTCAGCCGTCGATGAACACCCGGGCCGCGTACCGTTCCGATCTGGAGACGTTCGGCCGCTGGTGCGCTGAGCACGACGCACTGCCGCTCACGGCGGACGCATCGACGCTCGTCGCCTTTCAGCTCGCACGCGAAGTCGTGGGAGACAGTGACTCGACGATCCGGCGGCGATGGTCGGCGCTGTCGTCGTTCTACGAGTTCGCTGTCGAGCACGAGTTGGCTGCGTCGAACCCCACGATCGGGGCCGACCGCCCGAGGGTGCGATCTGGTGATCCGAGCCCCACCCTGCGGCTGTCGCCAGCAGCCGTGGCGGCCTACCGTTCGACGGCGGCCGCGCTCGATCCACGGCTGCACGCACTCGTCGCACTGTTGGTGTCCGACGGTCTCAAGATCGGCGAAGCACTGGCCTTGGACATCGACGATGTTGCCGGCAGGTCGCCGACGACGTCGATCACCGTTCGTCGGCGAGGAGAATCGCGCCGCATCGTCATCGACCGGGACAGCGCCAAGGCGATCCGGCGGTGCATCGGTCAGCGTCGGTCCGGTCCGGTCTTCGTCAGCGAACGCGCCGGGACATCACATGCTCCGCAGCGGCTGACTCGCTTCGGCGCTGACCACCTCATCCGCCAGCTCAGAACCGACGAGATGACCGAACCAGTCACTGCCAACGCCCTCAGGCGGTTCCACTTCTCCACTCGCCAAGCGGACGGCGCCGACCATGCCGAGGTCCGAGACGGCGCCGGTCTCGCTGATGTTCGCGGCGTCCGTCGTTACTCGAACAGGTCGGACGACGACGCGGCGAGGACGTCCAGGACGCACGCCCACTGAGGCGAGCACATGACGGGGGCGACGCTGCAGAGGCCCGAGAGCTCGTCACCGACGGCTCCTCAGTCCGCTGTCAACTCTGCAGCGTCGTCCGCGCTCCATTCGACGACGACCACCGACGCATCGTCCTGCAGCACACCGTGCTGATGTTCGAGCACCTGGTGCACGACGAGCCGCAGGGTCTCCGGTGCCCGCTGATGCTCGGCCGCACTGTGCTCCAAGATGTCGACGAAGCGTTGGAGACCGAAGAAGTCCCGCTCTGAATCACGCGCCTCGACGATTCCATCCGTGTAGATGACGACGACGTCTCCGGGCTCCAGCTGCTCTTCGGCTGCGACCACGGTCCTGTTCGGATACCCGAGCAGGATGCGTCGACCGCCGTCGAGGGACTTGACCACCTTGCCTCCGCGCAGCAGCAACGGGGCGAGATGGCCGGCGTTGACGTAGCGGAAGGTGCCGGTCGTCAGGTCGAGCTCGGACAAAAATCCGGTTGCGAAGGTGTCTGCACCGAACTCGAGCAGCGTGGTGTCGATGTGTGCTGCAATCGCCGGCAGGTCGGCAGACCGTCGGCGCCCGTTCCGGTACGCCGCCAGCGCGAGCGCACCGATGACGCTGGAAGTCAGGTCGTGCCCGGTTGCGTCGAACATCGCCACGTGTGCGACACCGTCCTGAACCGCATAGTCGAAGACGTCTCCGGCGACTCTCTCGGCTGGTTCGAGCAACCCGGAGATCACCATTCCGGTGCACGCGATCGTCAAGGGTGGCAGCAGTGACCAGACCAGCTCGGAGGCCACGCTGCGCTGACCACCCGATCGAGCGCGGTGGAACTTGTCGCCGTACGGGCTCTTGGCTGCGATGAGGTGTCCGACGAGGTGAGAGAACCAACGGATCTGGTCGCGGATGCGCTCTGAGTCGACGTCGACACCCACCGGAAATCGCAGATCGATCACGCCCAGACGTTCGACGCCGTCGAGGAGTGGCGCCCACATCCGCGGCTGATCGCCGATGTGTGACTCCACGGTCTGAACCGTTCTGAACGCCCGTCCGGCGAGGGTCGAATCGACGTCCTCGCTCGGTGGAGTGTCCGCACCGTTGATGTCCAGCGGCACGAGGCACCGTTGTGCGTAATCGATGAGGTACAACCGTGCGGACCATCCCATCCGAGCTGCGGCGTCATCCACGACGGTCGGCAGGACATCTGGTGGAGCAAGGTGCGTGCCGTCGAGCAGGGAGGTGAGCTGGGCGAGCGCTTCGTCGTCACCCATGTCGTGCACTTCGCCAGTGTACGGACGCGCCCGACGCTCGGGCGCCTGGACAACCGTCACCTTCTGCTCAGCTGACGATCACGGCAGTGACCATGCCGAACATGCCGTTGGGTCCTTCGGCGTGGTTGAGGATGTGGCAGTGCCAGGCCCACACACCAGGGTCGACGAAGTGGTAGAGCACCGTGTATCGCTCGCCGGGAGCGACGACGACCGTGTCCGCCGGCATCGGGTCGATCAGTGGCACACCATCTTTGGCGATGATCCAACCGGTCGGCTGGTGCAGGTGCATCGGGTGGCTCATCAGGCCCTCGTTGAAGTAGTTGACCTCCATCGTCTGGCCGACCTTCATGGTGTAGGCCTCGGTCGCGGGGAAGCTCTTGCCGTTGAGCGTGAGGCCGATCGTGCCAGCGTCGTTGAGCACCATGTTGACCAACTTGTCGACCTGGGTGATGCCCTTCGCTGCCAGCACGGCTGGGATCGGCATGTCGCCGATCAAGAACGCTCCGGCCATGCCGTTCGGCACCTGTGTCTGGGCGTCGTGGTGCGAGTGGTACATCCCGACGGCGGGTTCGAGCGCGGTGAACGCGTATGTGAACGTGGCGCCGGGGAGGATCGGATCCTGTGTGTAGGGATCGACGCCGTCCATCGCGTTCGGCACTCGTATCCCGTGCAGGTGCAGCGATGTCGACTCGGGTAGCTCGTTGGTGAGGACGATCTCGACCTTGTCCCCGACGTCGACACGCATCTCGGGGCCGGGCACCATCCCGTTGTACGTCCACGCTTTCACGATCTTGCCGGGCGACACCTCCCAGTCGACGATCTTCGCGGTCAGATCGAACTCCTTGGTCCCGTCGGCCTTGATGATCGGCTCGAGTGGCGTGCCGCCGAACGTCCCTTTCGGATCGTTGACGAACGCGAGCGCGGCGTCGGTCATCGCTTGGTCCATCTGCTGGTACGACATAGTCGTCGGCGTCGCCGCATCGGCCGATCCCGCCGCTGGTGCACCGTTGACGGCCATGAGCATGCCCTTCATGCCGGAGTCGGCGTGGCCGGGGATGGTGCAGATGAACGTCATGTCGCCCGCCTCGACGTTCTTGAGCGTGATGGTCTGGCTCTCGCCGGGCTGCAGATCTCGCGTCGCGACATTGCGTTCGACGAAGGTCAGGCTGTGAGCGATCGTGCCGCCGTTGGTCACCCGCACGGTCACGTCGCCGGGCGGCACCGTGACCATCTCCGGTGTCATCTTGAACTCGGACAGGGTGATGTCGACCACGGCAGCCGTCGATGTCGTCGACAGCGAATGCGCATCGCCGGCCGAGTTCGCGATCGCGTAGCTCCCGAACACGAGCGCGATCACGCCGAAGATGAAGGCGCCCACGGACAGGAAGGATCGAGAATCGTTGTTCATGCCGTCAGTGTGAGTCTCGGCCGGGTACCCGATGAGAGGCCGAGGTCCCTGGCGCGTGGGACTCAGGACCCGAGTTGAAGATGACAAAGGTCCCGAGTCGTCCCTCGACGAGCTCACCGAATGACCTTCGGCCCTATGGGACCTGGTGCGTCGGGCGCACGATCGGGTGGGAGATCGACTCCCGAACTCGAACGAAGAGGTGACTGATGAAGGCTCTCGTGTATCACGGACCGGGGAAGAAGTCGTGGGACGATGTCGCCGATCCGGTGATCCTGGACGGCACTGACGCGATCGTGCGGGTCGAGGCGACCACGATCTGCGGAACCGACCTGCACATCCTCAAAGGTGACGTGCCCGCAGTGACCGACGGCAGGATCCTCGGCCACGAAGCGGTCGGCACGGTGGTTTCCGTCGGCGACGGCGTTCGTCGCGTCGCTGTCGGCGACCGCGTCTTGGTCTCGTGCATCACCTCGTGTGGCACCTGTCAGTACTGCCGTGACGGCCACGCCGGGCAGTGCCTCGGTGGTGGTGGATGGATCCTCGGTCACAAGATCGACGGAACGCAGGCTGAGCTCGTCCGAGTGCCGTTCGCCGATCTCTCGACGTATCCGATCCCGGCCGGAGTCAGTGACGAGGCCGTGCTGATGCTGGCCGACATCCTCCCGACCGGGTACGAGGTCGGTGTCCTCAACGGTCACGTACGTCCCGGCGACGTCGTCGCCGTAGTGGGTGCTGGCCCGATCGGTCTGTCGGCGATCATCGGTTCCAGGCTGTACAGCCCGACCACGGTCATCGCGATCGATCTCGCCGACAGCCGGCTCGAGGCCGCCAAGTCGTTCGGGGCAGACGTCACCGTCAACAACGCACGCGAGAACCCGGTCGAGGTCGTGATGGCACTGACCGGCGGCTTCGGGGCCGACGTCGCGATCGAAGCTGTCGGCACGCCAGCCACGTTCGAGCTCGCCACGAGATTGATCCGTCCCGGCGGGCACGTCGCGAACATCGGTGTCCACGGTTCACCGGCCACGTTGCATCTCGAAGACCTGTGGATCCGCAACGTCACGATCACGACCGGACTCGTCGACGCGTCCTCGACGCCGACCCTGCTGCGCTTGATCGGCAGCGGCCAGCTCGATGCTGCGCGGCTCGTCACGCACCACTTCGCGCTCGACGAGATGGAGCGCGCCTACGACGTGTTCGGTGACGCCGCGAACAGCGGCGCGCTGAAGGTGATGATCAGCGCCGGCTGAGCATCCGGAGGTCAACTGGTGACCATCGGCTCTATTCACGACGCCGCTGCAGCGGCAACGTGAAGCCATGACCAATCACATCGTCGTCGGCTTCGACAACTCACCGTCCTCCACCGAAGCAGTCGAGTGGGCGGCGCTCGAAGCAGTTGCTCGGAAGTGCCCGCTGCGGATCGTCGCCTGCTACGACATCCCGATCGCCGCCGGCGCCGGCGCAGCGTGGGTCAGCGGTGAGGCCGTGACCCTGGTCGAAGATTGCACGTCGGCGGCAGCGGCAGCAGTGATGGCAGCTGTCGCTGCCCGACATCCAGATCTCCGGGTCGACGTCGACGTCCGCCCCGGACCACCGCGGACGACATTGATCGACAGCCTCTCGCCGGGCGACCTCCTGGTCGTCGGAACGAGCAGCCACGAGGGTGCTGCGGGGTTCTGGTTGGGCAGCACCTCTCGTTGGGCCACACGCCACAGCCCGTGCCCCGTCGCCATCGTGCGCGGCGCTGCGTCACGAGGAGCTCCTGATCGCGTGGTCGTCGGTGTGGACAGGTCCGCCGCCTCAGGTGCGGCCCTGCTGTGGGCGGCCGACGAGGCAGATCTCCACGGTGTCGATCTGCTGATCGTCCACGTGTGGGACGACGCGTACGCCGGCGTCGACACACACGCCGAACAAGTGCGAGATCTCACCCGCATCGACGCGGCGACGGTCCTCGACCACGCAACGGAGCTCGCTCGCGAGCGATGCGGGGTGAGTGTCAAGGACGTGCTCGTCGAAGGTCGAGCCGTCACGGCCCTGTTGGATGCGGTGCGCGACGGCGATCTGCTCGTGCTCGGAGCGCAAGGGCGAGGAGTCGTGGCAGCCGGACTGCTCGGCTCGACAGTCAACGACGTCGTGGAGCAAGCAGCGGTGCCCGTTGTCGTCGTGCGTTGACGGCGGGGCATGAGATGGACGTCAGCGGAACACGGTTCGAGCGATGTGTCTCTGGGCCCTAGCGAGCCATCCGCCGATGGGTCAGCCTGAACGTATGGAGCTCGATCTCGACGGCATGAGAACTCTGAGCCTCGACGAGTGCGCTGAGCTGCTCACGACCACGCGACTCGGAAGGGTGGCGCTCTCCGAGAAGGCGCTGCCGACGATCGTGGCAGAGGCCTACGCCGTCCGTGGATCCGTGATCACCTTTCTCGCGCCGTGCGGCCTTCTCGCCGCTGCGGCACGACGGGGTGACATCGTCTGCTTCGAGGCCGACTCCGCCGAGGCCGCGGAGGGTGAGTTCTGGAGTGTCGTCGTCATCGGAAAGCTGCAGCTGCGGCGTACGTCACCGGACTTCGCCGAACAACGACACCTCGACTCGGCCCGCGATGTCGTTGCTCTGCCGATGACCGTCGTGACCGGGCACGCGGCTGCGGCAACGATCGTCCACTCAACGACCGAGGGTCGCGACCATGACGGCCTTGATCGTGTGGAGGCGGTTCTCGGCCTGGTCGAAGACGATCGAGCGCGGTGACTCGAACACCTCGTCGGTCACTTCGAGCTCACTGAGGCCGGTGTGTTCGAAGAGGGTCTGCGCTGTCGCGGTGTCTCTGTTGTGGAACGCGGGAAGGCAGTGCATGAACGACACGGTCGGGTTCTTCGTCGCCGCGACCGTCGATGCGTTCACCTGGTAGGGCATGAGCAGCTCGATGCGTTCGTCCCACGTGGCCGCCGGTTCGCCCATCGACACCCACACGTCGGTGTAGAGGAAGTCGACGCCGAGCACGCCCTCGTCGACGTCGTCGGTGATCGTGATCCGGGCCCCGGTCGTTTCGGCGATCTGACGCGCTTCAGCCTGGAGCCGGTCGTCGGGCCACAACGAGCGCGGCGCAGCGATCCTGACATCCATCCCGAGCATCGCGCCGGTGACCAGCAGCGACCTGGCGGTGTTGTTGCGGCCGTCACCCAGGTAGCAGTAGGCAATTTCGTTGGGGTGCTTGTAGCTGTGCTCGTGCATGGTCAGCATGTCGGCGAGCATCTGCGTGGGGTGCCATTCGTCGGTGAGGCCGTTCCACACCGGAACGCCGGCGAACTCGCCGAGGATCTCGACCGTGGCCTGGGCGAAGCCGCGGTACTCGATGCCGTCGAACATGCGCCCGAGCACCCGCGCGGTGTCCTTGACCGTTTCCTTCTTGCCGAGTTGTGAGCCGGACGGATCGAGGTACGTGACGTGTGCGCCCTGATCGTGGGCGGCGACTTCGAACGCGCATCTGGTGCGGGTGGACGACTTCTCGAAGATCAGCGCGATGTTCCGACCGATGAGGGCCGGCTTCTCGTACCCGCCGGCCTTGGCGGCTTTCAGCGTCGCGGCGAGCGCGATCAGGTGACGCAGCTCGTCGGGGGTGAAGTCGAGCTCTTTGAGGAAGTTGCGACCGTGCAGGTTGAGCGGCACGTCAGCTCGGATCTCGTTGGATCGGGCAGGTCATGCATCGTGGGCCGCCGCGCCCTCGTCCGAGCTCGCTGCCGCTGACGGAGATGACCTCGATGCCGTTGCTGTGCAGCATCCGGTTGGTGGTGACGTTGCGGTCCCAGCCGATGACGACACCGGGGGAGACGGCGAGGAAGTTGGTGCCGTCGTCCCACTGCTCGCGCTCGGCGGCACGGATGTCTTCGTCGGCGGTGAGGATCTTGACCTTGTCGATGTCGAGTGCCTCGGCGATCGCTTTCCAGAGGTCGTGGTTGTGGGTGATCGAGTGGCCGTCGTCATCGCGTTGCAGCGTCCACGATCGCAGGTTGTGGTCCAGGTACGGGTAGACGATGAACGTGTCGTGGTCGACCATGCTCATCACGGTGTCGAGGTGCATGAACGCGTGCGAGTGGGGGAGCTCGATCGCGATGACGCGTTCGGCGGCGCGATGGGCGAAGAGCTTCGCAGCCAGCATCTCGACAGCCATCGCATTGGTGCGCTCGCCCATGCCGATCAGGACGGTGCCGTTGCCGATGACGTGGACGTCGCCACCTTCGAGCGTGGCGGGCTGGTGGTCGGTGTCGTCCTCGCCGGCCCAGTATTCGAAGTCTGCCGGGGCGAAGTGGGGGTGATAGCGGTAGATGGCCCGGCTGTGGAGGGTCTCGCGTTGGCGGGCCGGCTTGGCCATCGTGTTCACGCTGACTCCGTTGTAGATCCAGCACGAGTTGTCGCGTTGGAACAGGTGGTTGGGGAGCGGGGCGAGGATCAGGTCGTCGCGACGCATCGAGCTCCAACGGAGGCTGTGCACCTTCGATGGGTGGAGATCGTGCTTCGTGACGCCGCCGACGAGGTACTCGGCCAGCGTCGTTCCGTCGGCGTCATCGGCGAGCCGACGCAGCGGGTCCACGAGCGAAGGCCCCACCATCTCAGGTGTGCAGATCCGGTTGAGCACGTAGTCGCGGGCCTCGGGGATCTCGAGGGTCTCGGCGAGCAGCTCGGCGAAATGATGCACGACCACTCCCTTGCTCTGGAGGGCTTGCACGAACTCGTTGTGCTCGTCGATGGCGCGGTCGGCCCAGAGGATGTCGTCGAACAGCAGCGACTCGATGTTGTCCGGCGTCAGTCGCGACAGCTCGAGGCCGGGTCGATGCACGATCGCCTGCCGGAGCTTGCCGACCTCGGAATGCACGCCGAGGGATGGCGAGCCGAGTTGGGTGATTCGAACCATGATGGTGACTCCTCTGTGATGCCTTGCCGCGTGCGGCGCTTCTCTTCCAAGCTCGCCCAGATCTCCGAGGCGCCACAGGGTCTGAAGTCCCGAATCCACGGGTCACACCCACAAAGGTCATTTGGCACTACGGCGCAGAGGTTCCAGCGCGCACTGTGTTCCAAGAGCGCGCCGTTCGCGCTCGCCTCGGAGGAGGGTCTGACATGGCCGCAACGATCGACACGCCCCCAACATCACCACCATCACCAACCGGACCGACGCCACGGATCGAAACCACGCCGGGCAGCGATCCGGCACGATCGCTCGGCCTCACATCGACGACCGCGATCGTGGTCGGCAGCATCATCGGGACCGGAGTGTTCACGATGCCCGCAGTGATGGCCGGAGCCGGCACGAGCTCGATCCTCACACTCGGGGCGATCTCCGTCGGCGCCGTGCTGCTCGGTGTGCTCTTCGGCCAACTGACCCGGCGCGTGCCGCACAACGAGGGCGGTCTGTACGCCTACGCCAGACACGAGTTCGGAGACTTTGCCGGCTACATGACCGCGTGGTGCTACTGGATCACATGCTGGGCGGGCAACGCGGCGATCGTCTCGTCGTGGGTGCTATACGTCGAAGACCTGTTCGGCATCAAGAACCCGTCGGCCTGGACCAACCTCGGCATCGCGATGTGCGGCCTCTGGATCCCCGCTGCGGTCAACCTGATGGGCGTGCGCCAGATGGCGGCCGTGCAACGCATCACGACGATCCTCAAGTTCATGCCGCTGCTGCTCGTCGCAACCCTCGGCTGGTTCTTCGTGAGCAAGGCGAACTTCGGACCGTTCAATGCATCGGGTGGCAGCCTCTACGACGCCGTCAACCTGGCCGCCGGCGTCGCTCTGTTCTCGTTCATCGGCGTCGAGTGCGCCGCAGTCGTCGCCGGCAGGGTCAAAGATCCCGGCCGCAACGTGGGTCGGGCATCCGTGTACGGAACCGCGGCGAGCGCTCTGCTCTATGTCGCCGTCACGGCGTCGGTGATGGGGCTCGTGCCACACGACAAGCTGGTCGGTAACGGCACACCGTTCGTCGCTGCGTTCGACAGCATGTTCGATGGTGCGAGCTGGGTCGGCAAGTTGGTGGCGCTCACCGCAGTCGTCTCCGGCCTCGGAGCGCTCAACGGCTGGACGATGGTCACTGCCGAAGTACCACTCGCCGCAGCACGCGACGGACTCTTCCCGAGCACCTTCGCCCGGATGAGCCATCGCGACGTCCCCTGGTTCGGAATCGTGAGCTCCACCGCGGTCGCGTCGATCCTCATGGCCTGGAGCTACAGCGGCTCGACCGGGCTCAAAGTGTTCACCTACCTGGTGTACCTGTCGGTCGTGACCGTTGCCATTCCGTACTTCATCTCGGCGTGCGCACAGTTGTCCTACCTCGTGTCGCGACGTCGCAGGGTCGAAGGCCGGCGACTGGTACGTGATATGACGATCTGCGTCGTCGGCGGCCTCTTCTCGCTGTGGGTGACCTTCGCGTCCGGTTACCAGTCCGTGTACCAGACGATGCTGTTGATCCTCATCGGCATCCCCATCTACGCCTTCCTCAAGGCCAAGCGCGAGCGCCAGGGTCAAGTCGAGGAGCCGGTCGATGCGATCGTCTGATCTCGCCCCGGCGCCGACACAGGAAGACCGCGCCGGTCGAGCGCGCAGACACCTCAGCTGTCGCTGAGCCTCGAACGATCCTCGGCGGACGAGGACCGGTCTGACCTGGAGTCGGATCGGTCGTTCGCCGAGGAGCGTCTCGCCTTGATCGCAGCGTCGTGCTGGTCGTTCGGGTGGATGAACGCGTCGAGGCTCGCGGCGCGCTCGCGCTCGTCGGCCACCCTGTCCCGAGCGTCTGCACTGTCATCCCGCCTCGCCGCGTTGGCCAGGACAACGCTGGCCTGGTCGACACGAGCGTCGATCCCCGCTTCGAAGGCGGCGGTGCGAACTTCTCGTACGTCGAGCGCTGTCTCGCGTTCGTCAGCCTCATGATCGCGTTCGTCGGCGTCATGGTCGCGTTCGTCTGCGAGGTGATCCCGCTCGTCGGCTTCGTGATCGCGATCGTCAGCCGCCTGGTCGCGGTGAACCTGGCTGGCTTCGTCGGTGGGGTCGAGTGGATTCGAACTCGGTCGGTCGGTGACCATGGGTTTCTCCGATCGGTCGAACCGTAGCCCGGCTGGTGACGTTGTGCTCTACCTGCGTTCGCCGTCAGCAGGCACGGTGAGTGCATGAGCATTGATGTCGAACCTCGCACTGACCCCAGCCCGGTGACGCCCGTCGTGGCCGCAGCGATGTTGCACGGCAGGAAGATCTACGGCAAGGGTGACACCGAAGTACGCGCGCTGGATGACGTCAGCGTCGAGTTCCAACGCGGTCGGATGACGGCGATCATGGGGCCGTCGGGGTCGGGCAAGTCGACGCTGATGCATTGCCTCGCCGGGTTGGACGACCTCACGTCGGGCGAGGTGTGGCTCGGCGATGTCGAGTTCTCGACGATGAACGAGCGTCAGCGGACAAGGATCCGTCGTGACCGCGTGGGCTTCGTCTTCCAAGCCTACAACCTCCTGCCGACGTTGACCGCCGGCGAGAACATCAAGCTGCCGCAGCTGCTGGCCGGCCGCAAGCCGGACCAGACGACGTTCGATGCGGTCGTCGCTCGATTCGGACTGGCCAACCGGTTGCGTCACCGCCCGGCTGAGCTGTCCGGTGGGCAGCAACAACGCGTCGCCGTCGCGCGAGCGCTCGTTGCCAAGCCCGATGTGATCTTCGCCGACGAGCCGACCGGCAACCTCGACTCGCATGCGGGTGGCGAGGTGCTTCGGCTGCTGCGCGAAGCCGTTGACGAGTTGGGTCAGACGGTGGTCATGGTCACTCACGACCCGAGTGCGGCAGCGATCGCAGACCGGGTGCTGTTCCTGGCCGACGGCAAGGTCCGCGAAGAGATGACCGACCCGTCGGTGGCCAAGATCCTCGATTCGATGAAAGCCCTCGGCGGCTGAAAGGCAGGTCCGTCGTGTTCCGCGTCGCCCTCAAGAACTTGATCGCACACAAGATCCGCTCGCTCGGCCTGATCATCACGGTCGTGCTCGGTGTGTCCTTCGTCGTCGGCACCTATGTGCTGACGGACACCATCAGCAACGTGTTCAACGGGATCTTCACCGATGTCTACGCCGGCGTCGACGTCAACGTCCGCCACAGCAGCGAGCTCGGCCTCGACGCCGCCCGGCCACCAGTGCCCGCCTCACTGCTCGAACAGATCAAGGGAGTCGACGGCGTCGGCCACGCCGAAGGCAACGTGTTCGGTCCGGGTGTCGAGATCATCGATGCCAACGGCGATCGTGTCGGCAACGCTCAGGCGCCCGCGTTCGGAACCGTCTGGGCAGACGATGCAGCGCTGACCCCGTTCATCCTGCGCACGGGCACTGTCCCCGTGGCTGCCGACGACGTCGCCATCGACGCGCAATCGTTCGACAGCGGAGGGTTCGCCCTCGGTGAGAAGATCATGCTCGTCACCCCCCACGGACCGCAGGAGTTCAACTTGGTCGGTGTCGCCGGCTTCGGCCGAGCGTCGAACCTGGCCGGAGCGACGATCAGCATCTTCACGCTCCCGACAGCGCAGACCCTCCTCGATCGTGTCGGGCAGTTCGATTCGATCAACATCGCAGCTGCAGATGGAGTCGATCCTGCGGTCCTCCAAGACGACGTTGCCGCTGCGCTGTCGCCCGGCTACGAGGCAGTCTCGTCCGCTGACCTCACCGAGGAGAACAGCAAAGCCGTCTCCTCTGCGCTGCAGTACTTCCAGACCTTCATGCTCGTCTTCGCGTTCGTTGCCCTGTTCGTCGGCGCGTTCATCGTCTACAACACCTACAGCATCGTGATCGCCGAACGCACCCGCGAGCTCGCCCTCGTGCGAGCGCTCGGCGCGTCCGGCGCCGCAGTCTTCGCATCGGTTCTCGCCGAAGCGGTGGTCACCGGTCTGCTCGCATCGGGCCTCGGGATCGCAGCCGGCGTCGGCATCGCCATTGCCCTGCAGCGACTTCTCAGCGCCGTCGGCTTCACGATGCCGTCCGGCGACCTCGTCCTCGCCGGACGCACCATCTGGGTCGCTCTGATCGGCGGGCCGCTCGTCACCGTCGTCGCATCCGTGATGCCGGCGATCAAGGCATCTCGCGTCGCGCCGATGGCCGCCATGCGCGACTCCGCCACCGGCGGTACCAGTGGCGTCCTCCGGAACGTTGTCGGGGGAGTCGTCGGCGCCGGCGGCGTCGCCGCAGTGCTCGTCGGCCTCGACCGGGGAGAGCTCGCATACGTCGGAGGCGGTGCCATCGCAGTCTTCGTCGGACTCGCGATGATCGCGCCGATGTTGAGCCGTCCGGTCGTCTCGGTGCTCGGCGCTCCCGTTGAAGCGGTCTGCGGGGTGACCGGGATGGTTGCGCGCGACAACGCCCGCCGCAGCCCACGCCGAACAGCGACGACCGCCTCGGCGCTGATGATCGGCACCGCGCTCATGGCCGCGTCGTTCATCCTCTCGCGGTCCATCACAGAGTCCGTCGAACGCTCGGTCAGCGGCACGGTGGCGGCCGACCTCGTCGTCACCGCCGATACGCAAGCAGGGTTCAGCGACGCCCTCGCCGGCGAGATCGACGACGTTCCCGGTGTCCACTCGATCGCCAGGTTCCGAACCGCACAGTTCAAGATCGGCAACGCGACCAAGAGCATCGCAGGTGTCCCTGCTGCGGCACTCGACACCAAATCACCGGACCTCGCCATCGACATCGCGGTCGATGCCGGCGACATCACCCACCTGGCCGACGGCGGCATCGCGATCCACGATGACGTGGCACGCGACCACGGCTGGCACATCGGCGACGTCATCGACGCGACGTTCCCGCTCGGGAACCGTCCACTCACGCTCGTGGCCACCTATTCGCAGAACACGCTCGTCGGCGACTACCTCGTCGACCTCCCCACCTTCGCAGTCTCGTATGTCGCCACCGCCGATCTCGTGGGCATCGTCTCCGTCGACGCCAGCGCGGACGTGAAGGCGGTGCAGGCTGCCATACAGCACATCGTCGACGTGCGGTACCCCGGTACCAAGGTCCAAGACCGCAAGCAGTACGTCGCAGACATGAAGGCCTAGGTCGCTCGGTTCACGAGCCTGATCACCGCCCTGTTGCTCCTTGCCGTGTTGATCGCTCTGCTCGGTGTGCTCATCACGATGCTGCTCGCCGTATCGGAACGTGCGCGTGAGATCGGACTGCTCCGAGCCGTCGGGATGTCGCGCCGACAAGTTCGATCGATGGTCCGCTGGGAAGCGGCGATCGTGTCCCTCTTCGGAGCTCTCATGGGACTGGCCGTCGGAACGTTCTTCGGGATCGCGCTGGTCCGTGCGCTCGCGGGCCAGGGGATCACGGTCACGATCGTGCCGATCAGCACGCTGGTGATCCTCGCCGCAGCGATCGCACTGCTGGGTGTGATCGCATCCATGTACCCCGCCCGTCGGGCAGCGCGACTCAACGTCATCGCCGCCGTCGCCAACGGCTGACGTCACAGAGCCGTCAGCGTCACGAGTCGAGTGGCCGTCCACCCGCCGGGACCAACTGCGCTCTTCGCTTCTGTCGAGCGGCGTGCATCGCAGCGAGCGTGGTCACGTCGAGCGCGGTGTACAGGATCCCGTCGTCGAACGTCGTCCGTACGGGGAGGCCAACGGTCCGGAAGACGAGTTGCATGTCGGCGTTGCTGGGCAACGTCATCGCAGTCAGCCGGAGCAAGCCACGGTCGTGGGCGACGAGCGCGAGGTGCTCCAGGAGCAGTGTGGCGACTCCTTCGCGATGGTGGTCGTCGGCGACCGCGAATGCGACCTCGGCCTCCGTTGGATCGTTCCCGACGATGTACTCGCCGATCCCGATCATCGTTCCAGCCTGTCGCGCGAGCAATGTGACGTGATCGTCGGTGCCGCCGACGACGCGACCGAGCTCTGCGACGGGCAGCGATCGGCGGATGCCGAAGAACCTCAGGTACGTCGCGTCGTCGCAGAGGAGCGCGTAGAAGCGCGACACGGTGTCGAGATCGTCCGGTCGAGCTCGATCGATGTCGACGTCCGCACCGGAGCGCAGCAGTTCCTTCATGAGACTCTCCTCGTGCGCCGCCGTTGGGTCGTTTCCACAGTGCGCTGCCCACTGGCCGGCGAACAGAGCAGGAGGTCATCTCTTGTGGATGTGCGCAGTTCCCCTTCGCCTGGGGTTACATGGAGCAGTGAGCGCCGGCCGATCAGTCATCGAACCCTCACCGCCGGCTGCTGTCCTCGAACACATCGCTGCGCGGGCCGACATCATCGTTCCGATCGCGAACGGTGAACCCGTCACGCTGTTGGACGCGATCGAGCGGCACGAGTCGTCGCTGTCGGGTGTGCGGGTTCATCAGATGCACGCGCTGCATGATCGTCCGTATCTGCACGGTTCGTGCGGCGATCGACTTCGCCACGTCTCCTACTTCCTGTCGCACGTCACGCGTCCGTGCTTTCGTGCCGGCACCATCGATCTCGTTCCGAACAACTTCTCCGAGATGCGCGCGATCCTGCAGGGCTCGACATCGGATCCACTGGTTGTCGCGTCGGCGTCGCCGCCGGATCGCCACGGGTACTTCAGCCTCGGATCGAACGCGGACTACGTCGCGTCGTTCATCGGCAGGGCGCGCTTCTTCCTCGAGGCGAACCAGCAGATGCCGCGCACGTTCGGTCGCAACCAGATCCACATCAGCCAAGTGGTCGGATGGAGTGAGGCCGACTACCCGTTGGCGATCGTCGCCCCGCCATCACCGACGGAGGCTGACCTGCGCATCGCAGGGTTCGTCGCAGAGCGAGTCCTGGACCGCTCGACGATCCAGGTCGGGATCGGCGCGATTCCCAACGCGATCCTGTCGGCGTTGACCGAGCATCGCGACCTCGGGATCCACACCGAACTGATCTCGGACGGCGTCATGGATCTCGTCGAGGCCGGAGTCGTCAACGGAGTCGCGAAGGAGTTGAATCGGACGAAGACGGTGGGCACGTTCGCGCTCGGCACCCAGCGCCTGTATGAGTTCCTCCACGAGAACACCGCCCTCGAACTGTGGCCCGTCCGGTACGTGAACGATCCGCGAGTCATCGCTCAGGAGACGGACTTCGTGTCGATCAACTCGACCATCGCTGTGGATCTGATCGGCCAATGCGCTTCCGAGACGGTCGCCGGCAGCTACTACTCGTCGAGCGGCGGCCAAGCGGACTTCGCGAGGGGCGCCATGTACTCACCGGGCGGTCAGGGCTTCGTCGTCCTGCATTCGACGACCAAGGATGCGACGATCTCCAAGATCGTCCCGCAACTGGCCGCAGGTGACGTCGTCACGACATTGAAGAACACCGTCGACAAGGTCGTCACCGAATGGGGAGTGGCAGAACTGCGCGGCCGCAGCATCCGGGCCAGAGCAGGAGCATTGATCGCGATTGCCCACCCCGCCCATCGCGAGTCGCTCGCCGCCGAAGCGCGCCGGCTGGGTTACATCTGAGCGCTACCACCGCGCAGTTGACCGGCACCCGATGAGCGCGCAGAGACGGCTGCACCGGACGCGATCATCGCGTGAGCTCCGGGTCGAGCGAGCGAGGGTGCAGGATCGCAACAGGGCATTGAGCGTGTTCTGCGACGTCGAGTGCCACGGACCCGAAGAGGACCGTCTTGAAACCACTGCGACCTCGGGAGCCGAGCGCAATGAGATCGAAGTCGCAGCTGGATCCGATGAGCACTTGGCCAGGCTCACCCTCGGTGAGCCGGCCGACCACCGGAGCGAGCGTTCGACGGCGGCAACGGTCGACGACGAGATCGAGCGCCGACTGAAGGTCCGCGTGCGCCAAGTGGCGTTCCCGGGCCGATCGTTGACGATGGTTGGCGCTGAGCGAGGCGTGGACGATCACGACGCTCGCACCGTGCAGATCAGCTTCCTGACACGCCCAGTCGGCGGCGGCGATGGACGCACTCGAGCTGTCGACGCCGACGAGTATCCGCCGAATGCCATCGCGTTGCGCTCCACGCACCACCACGACGGGGCAGGGGCTGCCCCGCAGCGCAGCTCGGGGCACCGAGCCGAGCAGCCATGCGGAGGCCACGCCACGGTGAGGGGCGCCGACGACGAGGAGGTCAGATCCCGTGAGTCCCACGGTGAGCGCGTCTCGGGGATCGAGATGCGTCCTCGTCAGATCGACCTTCAACGATGGGTGAAGCGACCGCACTGCGTCCACCGCCTCCGCACATCGTCGTCGCTCGCGCGCCCCGATGCCGTAGTAGTCCACTGCGTCGGGGACTGCGAGGCACGTGCTGACGCGAAGCGCTGATGTGCGCGCCACGGCTTCCCTTGCCGCCCACTCCACTGCCTCTCGAGCACCGGCGGAACCGTCGAAGCCGACGACGACTCGTCCGCCAGGTCGCATGATGACATCTGGGCCGACGCTGAGAGAGAGCGGCGGTTCCATGACTGCATTGTGACGATCGTCCGACCCTCGCGATAGGGCCTTGAGACCCGCGTCGCCCTAGCCGTCTTCCTCCTGCGCGTTCACCTCGGCGGTGCGAGGTGCGGCCTCCAGGTCGTCGCTCGGAGGCGGGAACTGGCCGACGGGTGCTTCCCACACGACGAGCGTGCCCCCGTCGGGCCGGCCGCTGATGGTGAAGGTGCCACCCACTGCCTCAGCACGCGTCCGCATGTTCACCAATCCGCTCGAGGAGCGCGCAGGATCGTGGCTGTATCCCGTCCCGTCGTCGGCGATGCGCAGAGCGAGCACGTTCCGATCCGATGTCACGCTGACGTCCACGCGAGTGGCGTTCGCGTGCCGGGCAACGTTCGAGAGCGCCTCGCGCAGGCACAGCATGATGTGACCGTGCATCGAGTCGGACACGGTGCTGTCGACGGGTCCGCTGATCTCGCAGCGTGGCTCGAATCCCAATGCACGCGTCGCTTCGTTGCAGACATCGAGGATGTCGCTGCGCAGACTCGGCAGACCGGAGAAACGATGGTGCAACTCGAAGATCGTCGATCGGACCTGCCGGATCGATGTGTCGAGATCGTCCACGGCGCGCATGATCCGTTCGACTGCCACCGGTTCTCTCACCATCTGGGCTGCCGCTTGCAGCGAGAGGCCTGTCGCGAACAAACGTTGGATGACGTCGTCGTGCAGGTCTCGCGCGATCCGCTCCCGTTCGTCGAGCAGCGTCGCGGTGCGCGCCTGCTCGTTGAGCCGAGCGTTCTCGATCGCCAGACCAGCGGCCGCGGCCAGACCGACGGCAAGTTCCTGATCGACGTCGGTGAACACCTGCCCGTCATGCTTGTCCGTGAGGTAGAGGTTGCCGAACACCTTCCCGCGAAGCAGGATCGGGACCCCCAGGAAGGAAGTCATCGGGGGGTGACCGGGTGGGAAACCGAAGCTGTCGGGATGCTCGTGGATGTCGGGAAGGCGAAGCGGCTTCGGCTCGACGATCAGGAGTCCGAGGATCCCGTGCCCGTCCGGGAGCGCGCCGATCCGCGCCGTCTCCTCCTCGGTCAGCCCGACGGTGATGAACTCGGCCAGCATCGTCCCCGAAGCGTCCAGAACGCCGAGCGCGGCGTACTTCGCATCGACGAGCTCTGCAGCGGTGTGCGTGATCCGCCGCAGCGCAGCCGACAGGGACAACTCCGAGCCGATGGCCATCACTGCGTCCAGAAGGCGAAGCAGCTGCTTCGGCCCGGAAAAAGCGAAGCGGTCAGGCATGCGGCGAGCCTACGGCACCTGGGCTACCTTGGGCCCGTGGCATCTACGCTGGACGGTCGGGGAAACCGGTTGAGGCAGTGATCCGCGTCTTCCTCGTCGATGACCACGAGGTCGTTCGTCGAGGGGTGCGCGAGCTGTTGGAGAGCGCCGGTGACATGGAGATCGTCGGCGAGGCAGGAACCGCCGCTGAGGCGCTGCAGCGAGTGCCGGCAGTGGCGCCGGACGTCGCCGTGCTGGACGTTCGGCTGCCTGATGGCAGTGGCGTCGAACTCTGCCGCGACCTTCGGTCGGAGATGCCGACGTTGAAGTGCCTGATGCTGACGTCGTTCAATGATGACGAGGCCCTGTTCGATGCAATCATGGCCGGCGCCGCCGGATACGTGCTCAAAGAGATCCGCGGATCCGACCTGATCGAAAGCGTGCGTCGCGTCGCAGCCGGCCAGTCGTTGCTCGACCCGCAGGTCACTGCTCGGGTGATCGATCGCCTCCGGAACCCGCCTCGTGACGCACGGTCGGCGACCTTGACCGCTCAAGAGTCGACCATCCTCGCCCATCTCGCCGACGGGCTGACGAACCGCCAGATCGCGGCCGCGATGTTCCTCGCCGAGAAGACCGTCAAGAACTACGTCTCGAACATGTTGTCCAAGCTCGGGATGAGCCACCGAACGGAGGCAGCGGTGTACGCAGCTCGCCTCGCTGATCGTCGGCTGGCGAAGCCGAACGAGTAGCGGGGGCGAACGACGCCGATCACGAGGTGGTGTGCCGGCTGAAGCGGGCAGCACGGCGAACGATGCGGTGTTCGTGCCGTTGCTGCGGGGTCGGCCGTTGCACCGCACGTCGAGCCTCGGCCTTGTAGAACCTTGCTTTCGCAGCCTCGATCAAGACGAGGTACACACCGATCATGCCGAGCAGGATGAGGAAGAACGCCACCGGCAAAGTGGTGAAGCCCAGCACATGGGCGGCCGGACTGAATGGCAGCAGCACACCGACGCCCGCCGCAGCGGCCGGGATGATCACCATCGCCGGGCTCGGTCGGCTGCGGAGGAACGGGACTCGTCGGGTCCGGATGAGGAACACGACGAGGGTCTGAGTGGCCAACGATTCGACGAACCAGCCGGTGCGGAACTCACTGTGACTGGCGTCCAGGATCTCGATCATCACGAAGAACGTGGCGAAGTCGAACAGCGAGCTGACCGGGCCGAAGACCATCATGAACCGGCGGAGGAAGGCGATGTCCCACGCGGCCGGCCGGGCGAGCACCTCCGGATCCACGTTGTCGGTCGGGATCGCGAGTTGGCCGACGTCGTAGAGCAGGTTGTTGAGCAGGATCTGGGAAGGCAGCATCGGAAGGAACCCGAGGAACAGCGACGCGCCGGCGGCGCTGAACATGTTGCCGAAGTTCGACGAGGTGGCCATCAGTACGTACTTGAGGGTGTTGGCGAAGATCCGCCGACCTTCGACGACACCGTCGGCGAGCACACCGAGGTCCTTGTCGAGGAGCACGATGTCGGCCGCGTCCTTGGCGACATCGGTGGCGGAATCGACGGAGATGCCGACGTCCGCGACGTGCAGCGCGACCGCGTCGTTGACGCCGTCGCCGAGAAACGCGACGTCTGCTCCGCCACGTCGAGCCACCTTCACGATCCTCGACTTCTGATCGGGGCTGACTCGCGCGAAGACCGTGGTGCCGGGAATCGCGTCAGCGAGCGCATCGTCGTCGAGGAGCTCGAGCTCGTGGCCGCTGAGCACACCGTCGACGTGCATGCCGATGTCTCGGCAGACCTTGGCGGCGACCGCGCCGTTGTCGCCGGTGATGATCTTGACGGCGATGCCCAAGCGGTTGAGCTCGAGGATCGCCGCGCCGGCATCCGGTTTCGGGCGGTCGATGAAGGTGAGGAACCCGGCGAATTCGAGATCGTGTTCGTCAGCGGCCGTTGGCGCACGAGCTTCCAACGCCTTGGTGGCGACTGCGATGACTCGGGCGCCGTCGGCGAACAGCTCGTCGAGCACGCCCGTTGCCGAGGCCGGCACGTCGACACAGCGTCCGAGGACGATCTCGGGCGCCCCCTTGGTCACGAGAACCGTCGTACCGTCCGGCCGGCTCGTGACGACTGACGCCAGCTGACGTTCGTGGTCGAACGGGAGCGACCCACATCGGCGATGCGCGGCAAGTCCGTTCGCTCCCGTCATCAGCACCTGGGCGTCGGGCGCCGAGATCATCGCTTGATCGAGCGCGTTTCCCCCGAGGGGACCGGTTGGCGTCATGGTCGATTCGTTGCAGACCAGACCGAGCATGAGGGCTGCGGTCGACGGGTGGCCGAGCGGGTCGAGCGCGCGGTCGAAGGTGACGGCTCCTTCTGTCAACGTTCCGGTCTTGTCGGTGAACAGGAGTTCGATGTTGCCGAGGTCTTCGATCGTGACGAGGCGTTTGACGAGCACCCGGCGCTTGGCGAGTTGACGCGAACCCGTGGCCAGGCTGACGCTGACGATTGCCGGGAGGAGTTGCGGCGTGATCCCGATCGCGATGGCGAGTGAGAACAAGAGAGCGTCGATCAGCGGTCTGGACAGCGCGACGTTGATCGTGAAGATCGAGATCGTGAGGACGCCGGCGACGGCGACGAGCAGCTTGGAGAAGTTCTTCAGTCCGGTCTGGAAGGCGGTCTGGGCCGGACGATCGGCGAGGCCGACGGCGATCTTGCCGAACTCCGTGCGCGAGCCGGTGGCGACCACCACTCCGCGTGCCGAGCCCTGGTGGACGATCGTGCCCATGAACGCGCACGAGGCCAGCGCGAGTGCACTGGCGCCGCCACGTTCGGTTGGAGTCGACGTCTTCGCAACGGGCGCCGACTCGCCCGTCAAGACAGCTTCGTCGCACTCGAGCTGGACGGCCTCGATCAGCCGCAGGTCGGCGGGCACGATGCCACCGACGGAGACCTCGACGACGTCGCCCGGGACGAGATCACCGACGCCGATTCGCTGCCTGCTTCCGTCACGCCAGACGACGGTCTCGTGATGGATGTTGGCGTGCAACGCTGCCGCGGCTCGTTCTGCGCGGAGCTCGTTGAAGAAGCCGAGGCCGACGCTGAGCACGACGATGAGCCCGATGATGATCGCATCCGTTGGATCGCCGGTTGCACCCGAGACGAAGGCAGCGCCCACCAGCAAGATCAGCAGCGGGTTGCGCACCTGCCGCATCAACACACCGAACGCGGTGACATGACGCTCGGCGAGCACGTTGTGGCCGACATCGACCAAGCGATGCTGAGCCTCCACGGTCGTCAGACCGTCGGCCGTCGACTGCAGCGACTCGAACGATGCGTCGACCGGCTGACCCGAGGCCTGGAGCAGTGAGAGGGTCACGACCCGAGCGGCTCGACGACAGGGCCCCCGGGTTCGCTGCGACGCCACAGTCGAAAGGCCACAGCGAGCAGTGCGGCTGAGCATGCGGTCGTCGTGATTCCAGCGACGAGCGCCCGTGGAGATGTCGATCCGGCGAAGAGCAGCGCGATGCTGGCCGCAGCCGCCATCGCCCATGCCACGATCGCGACGCACGATGCGATGTTCTCGACGCGCGTGAACTCCGGATCGTTGCGCACCGATGATCCCGTCGCCCCCTCGGCTCGGAGGAGGCTCTCGATCCATCTCACCGGGGCCGTTGCCGAGACGATCACGACCGGTGCCCACATGCAGTACGTCGCGGCGATCCAGCGTTGATCAGCGATCGTCGACGTGGTCGCGGCACCCGTTGCCGCCGACGCGATGTACGTGGCCAGGACGGTCGTGACGACGACGAGGAGCGCTTTGACGTACCGCAGGACGACGACCTGCAAGCGCAGCACGTGCCGGGCGAGACCGAGCTCGACCTTGACCGCCTCTTCGAGCAGCGATCGGGTGCGCGACGCTGCCAGCTCGAGCAGCGCCTCGACCCGCTGCGCGTCCGTGCGCTCATCCTCGCGCAGCGCCGCGTACGCATCGAGTTGCCGGTCGATGCGGTCACGACCTCGGGAGTTGGCCGGTACGAGCAGGTCGAGGTTGCGTTGTTCGCTCCTGAGCTCGCCGGCGAGAGCCGTCGAAGCCGCGCTCAGTTCGCCCGACGGCAACCGCAGACCCGTCAACGTGAAGCGCGGCGTGAACGTCTCCGCGCCGTACCGACTGATGTGGTTGGCATGGAAGTAGAACTGCGTGAGTTGCTTCACCACCAGCCACACCAGCGTGAGCGACAAGCCGACGGAGAGCGCGACGGTGACGGCGAGCAAGACCTTGGGCACGGTGAGGGCGCCGGTCATGAACGACCGCAGCACCGTCTCGATCGCGTCGCGCTGCAACGCCGGCAGCAGCACGAGGATTCCTGCTCCCGACAGGAGCGCCGTTGCGACGCGGTGGATGGTCGACAACCGGACCTCGCAGCGCTGCAGGAAGGCGCGTATCGCGGAACGCTCATCCGCCGTCGACAGCGCCTCGACGGCGATTGCCGGCTGACCGTCGTCGACCTCAGACAGGGGTCAGCTCCCACTCGACCGAGAAGCCGTCAGCCGCGGTGCGCACCTCGAACCGACGTCCGCTGATCGCTGAGATCTCGAGCGTGATCCATTGGTGGCGTCCCTCGCTGAGCAGCGGCTTCGGGTCGGGCAGCTCGTGGTGGCCGACGACTCGGCGGATCGATCCGCGCAGGATCACGCTCCACGCTGCGCCGTGCTCGAGGTCGATGCAGTCCACCTCCAGCGAGCCCGGTCCCTCGTAGCGTCCCAGCATCGTGTCGCGATCGGTGCGCACGACGACCCGGCTGTCGTCCGCCACGAGTGCGTATGAGACCGGGATCGCGAGTGGGTAGCCGTGCTCGACGATGCACATTCGTCCCACTGCTTGCTGGCTCACCAGCGCGATGCTGTCTCTGTTGGTCAGTTCGAAGCGCTCTGCGCCCATGATCGTCTCCTCGGTGTGGGGTTCTTGTTCGGTCGCGGGTTCATCCTGACCACGTCCAATCACGGATCTCGGGCAGGTCTTCGAAGTGCTCACGGATGTAGTGCGCGTGGTTGTCGAGCATCTCTACGCAGTGCGCGGTGAGTGCTTCGGCCCCTTCGGGGACGCGGCGTGCGTAGTGCAGTGCGGCCATGACGAGGTGGTAGCGACTCATCTTGTTGAGCACCACCATGTCGAACGGGGTCGTGGTCGTGCCCTGTTCGGTGAAGCCGCGGACGTGAAATCGTCCGGGTTCGTTCCGGCCGTGGAGGAGCTGGTGAAAGGCGCGGGCGTAGCCGTGCCACGCGACCACCACGTGGCCGACCCGCCCGAACAGGACCTCGAACCGGTCCTCGGTCATTCCGTGGGGGTGGATGTCTCGGGGTGGGAGGACCATCAGATCCATCACGTTGACGACGCGCACGCGCAGGTGCGGGACGTGCTGTCGGAGCAGCTGTGCTGCGGCAAGGGTCTCCTCGGTCGGCACGTCACCGGCGCATGCGAGGATCACGTCGGGCTCACCGTCGATGGCGTTCTCGCTGCTCGCCCAGTCCCACGCGGATGCGCCGGCCGCTGCGTGCGAGCGGGCGGCCTCGAGGTCCAAGTACTGCGGATGGGCCTGCTTGTCGACGACGAGCAGGTTCACGTAGTCGTGGCTGCGCAGCGCGTGGTCTGCCGCGACGAGGAGCGTGTTCGCGTCGGGTGGCAGGTAGATCCGGACGACCTCGGTCGACAGCGACAGCATCGTGTCGATCAGGCCCGGGCCTTGATGGCTGAAGCCGTTGTGGTCGTTTCGCCAACAGGTCGAGGTGAGCAGGATGTTGAGGCTCGCGACCGGTTCGCGCCACGGCAGTGCTCGTGCGTGTTGCAGCCACTTGGCGTGCTGGATCGTCATCGAGGCGCTGACCATCGCAAACGCTTCGTAGGTCGCGAAGAGTCCGTGTCGTCCGGTGAGCAGGTAGCCCTCCAGCCATCCCTGACAGAGGTGCTCGGAAAGCACCTCCATCACGCGTCCGTCGCGGCTGACGTGGTCATCCGCGGTCGTGGTGTCGACGACGAGGCAGCGGTCGGTCGCCTCGAACACCGCGCCGAGCCGGTTGCTGTTGGTCTCGTCGGGGCAGAAGACCCGGAAGTTGGCGCTCGCTTCGGTGCGCCGGTACACGTCGCGTAGCAGTTCGCCGAGTGGACGGGTGGTCTCGTGATGCGTGGCCCCAGGAGCCGTCACGGCGAGCGCATATGGCTCGAGCGGCGGGATGTCGAGCGCGACGAGCAACCGACCGCCATTCGCGTGAGGTGACGCGCCCATCCGCTTGTCGCCGGTCGGCGCGAGCGCAGCGAGTTCCCCTACCAGCCGTCCGTTGGTGTCGAACAGATCCTCGGGATGGTACGAGCGGAGCCAGGCCTCCAGCATCGCAAGGTGCTGTGGGTCGTCGCGGACGTTCGCGAGAGGGACTTGATGCGAACGGAAGGTGCCTTCGATCGCGAGACCGTCAACCATCTCGGGGCCGGTCCATCCCTTCGGTGTCCGCAGGATGATCGCCGGCCACGTCGGACGCTGCCACGAGTCGTTCTCCCGAGCGTCCTCCTGGATGCGGCGGATGTCCGCGTGGGCAGCATCGAGGGCAGCCGACAGAGCGCGGTGGACGAGCGTCGGATCGTCGCCGGACACGACGACCGGTGCCCATCCGTGGGCGCTCAGCAACGCCAGCACCTGTTCGTCGGTCTGACGTCCGAGCACGGTCGGACCGGAGATCTTGTAGCCGTTGAGGTGGAGGATGGGGAGAACTGCCCCGTCATGTGCGGGGTTGAGGAAGAACGGCGCCTTCCAAGAGCCCTCGAGCGGACCGGTCTCGGCCTCACCGTCGCCGACCACGCACGCCACGATCAGGTCGGGGTTGTCCATCGCCGCACCCGTTGCGTGCACGAGTGCGTACCCCAGCTCGCCTCCCTCGTGGATCGAGCCGGGTGTCGGCACGCCCACGTGGCTCGGTATCCCGCCCGGCGTCGAGAACTGGCGGACGAGCTTGCGGACCCCGGCGAGGTCCTGGCTGATGGACGGATAGATCTCGGAGTAGGTGCCCTCGAGGTAGACGTTCGCGACCATCGCCGGGCCGCCGTGGCCGGGTCCGGCGACGTACAGCACCTGCGCGCCCGTCTTGCGGATCAACCGGTTGAGGTGGGCATACAAGAGCGAGAGCCCGGGACTCGTGCCCCAATGTCCCAAGAGTCGCGGCTTGATGTGCTCTGCCCGCAGGGGCTCGCGAAGGAGAGCATTCTCGGCGAGGTAGATCTGCGCCACGGTGAGGTAGTTCGCCGCGTCCCAGTAGCGGTCCAACAACTGCAGTTCGTCATCCAGTGTGGGCGAATCGCCGAGCGCATCGATCGTGGCCGTCATTCCGTCACCTCGACCGACGTCGGGCGAGCCGCGGCGGTGATGCGAGTGCCGGCGGTACCGGCGACCACGGCGTCGATCTCGTCCAACGAGCCGATCACCGCTGTACGGCCGGTGGCAGCAGCGAAGTTGCAGGCGGCGACGACCTTCGGGCCCATCGAACCCTCGGCGAACTGCTCGCGCCGGAGTGCTTCCACCGTGACATCGCCGAGCGGTCGTGCCGACGGAGTGCCGTAGTCGGCGATCACGGCAGGCACATCGGTGAGGATCACGAACAGGTCGGCGTGCAGCGACACGGCGAGGAGTGAGGCGACGTGGTCCTTGTCGACCACCGCCTCGACGCCCGTCAACCGCTGATCGATCTCCACGACGGCACTTCCTGCGCCGCCCGCGCAGATCACCGTGACACCGTGTCCGAGCAACCCTTCCACGACCCCCGATTCGACGACGCGCACAGGGAGCGGGCTCGCGACGACTCGGCGCCAGTGGTCCCCGTCAGCGGCGACGTGCCATCCGTGTTCGTCGGCCAGCGCATTCGCCTCGCGTTCGTCGTAGATGCGGCCGATGAACTTGGTCGGCGTGGCGAACGCTGCGTCATTCGGATCGACCACGGTCTGGGTGACGACAGTGACGATGGGGCCACCGAGACCACCGTTGTGGATCGCCTGCTGCAACCAGTAGCCGAGGAGACCCTGGGTCTCGGCGACGAGCGCGTCGAGCGGATATGTCGCGCTCAACGAGCGGTCGGCCTCACGTTCCAGCGCGAGCAGACCGACCTGTGGGCCGTTGCCGTGAACGATGACGACGCCCCACTCGCGGGCGACCTTTGCCAACCCGGGCGCGGCCTGGGCGATGTGATCGAGCTGAACGCTCGCATCGGCGCGTTCACCGCGCCGGAGCAACGCGTTGCCGCCGAGGGCGATCACAACTCGTCGCACACGAGCTCCCGCCTCGCGACGGCGATGCCGGCCATCCAGCCGGGCGCCCGTCCGTTCGGCGGTGGCTCGATCCCGTCGACCTCGATCCCGCTGCGAACCAACAACCACGCGATCACGGAGTTCGAGTTCCACATCTCGCCGGCCCGGAGCTCGTCGCGTCCCCACACGGGTGTCGGCACCATCGGGGCGAGGTCGACGAGGTGCTGCGCAACCGAGGACGTGACCGGAAATCGCGTGGAGCTGACCGACGAGGCCCAGTCAGGGATCAGTCCGTCGAGCCAGCAACGGTTCTCGTAACGGAACAAGCGGAAACGCCTCAGCCGGCGCGAGCCGACCGCGCCGGTTCCGACGACCCCGCGTCGTTGGCCGTGGTCGTCGGGAGTCGGCGCCATCTCGATCGTGTACACGTCGTCGCCGACGGCGACCCGGAGTGCTGAGTGGTAGATGTCGGCCGTGCGGCGGCGGTGCAAGGCTGCGGAGACGGCCTCGAACATCCGGCCGTTCGCCCGGACGACTGAGCTGCCGGCACCCAGGGGGATCCATGAGAGCTCGACGGACGCACTGCCGACAAGGGCGACGCCAGTGGTCGATCGGGCCACGACGCTGCTGTGCATGGACTCATTCGACCACTGGCGGGGCCGCCGGGAATAGGGCCATTGGTCAGCACTTCAGCGTTGGTGCGCTTCCGATCGATGCGATCGATCTCGTCTGGCGCTCCGAACGGAGTGTGCGGAGCTCGACGTTCGGGTACACAGCGTCAAAGCGAGGTCTCATGAGCGCAAATCACGTCTTCACCCACCACAACGCCGGCATCATCTCCGTCACGGCGACGGAGGCCCCCGACGTCATCACGTCGGCTTGGATCGACGAACAGCTCGCCGACACGTACGCGCGCACGGGCGTCCGCCCGGGGCTCTTGCGGGATCTGGCCGGCATCGTCGAGCGGCGTTGGTGGCCGGAGGGGATGACCTTCGCCGAACAGGCGGCCACGGCGGGGTCAGCCGCACTCGAGGCATCCGGCGTCGACCCCGGGCGCGTCGGGTTGATGATCTCGACATCGGTGAGCCGCCACCATCTGGAGCCGTCGATGGCATGTGCGATCCACCATGCCCTCCGCCTCCCCAGCTCGTGCGCCAACTTCGACATCGCCAACGCGTGCCTCGCCTTCGTCAACGCGATCCACGTCGCCAGCACGGCGATCGATGCCGGCGACATCGAGTACGCACTGATCGTCGACGGTGAGGGCAGCAGGCACACGCAGGAGGTCACGCTCGAGCGGTTGCGCCGCCCTGACGTGACGGCTGAACAGGTCTCAGCAGAGATCGCAACGCTCACGCTCGGCTCAGGCGCCGCGGCGATGGTCTTGGGCAAGCTCGATGCGCATCCCGATGCGCACCGGATCGTTGGCGGCGTGAGCCGAGCGGCGACAGAGCACCATGACCTGTGCGTCGGCGATCTCGAACGAATGCGAACCGACACCGGCCGACTGCTCGATGCAGGACTCGACCTCGCCGAGGCCTGCTGGAAGGCCTCTGCCGAACGATGGGACTGGTCACTCGGGATGGATCGCTACGTGGTTCACCAGATCAGTCAGGTGCACACGAGGTTGATGTGCGAGCGGCTCGGCATCGATCCCACACGAGTCCCTCTCACGTTTCCGTACTACGGCAACGTCGGCCCCGCCTCGATACCGATCACGCTCGCGTCGATCGCCGATGAGCTCACCGCCGGCGACCGTGTGCTCTGCATGGGGATCGGCTCTGGCCTGAACGCCAGCTTCACCGAGGTGGTGTGGTGAGCTGAACCAGCACAATCGTCGACGTCACCGGCTACTACCGCTGACGCCCCTCGTACCGCGGACAAGCAACCGCCAGTGCCGATGCGATCACGAGCGAATGCTCACGAGACCTTGGTGAGCACGACGTTGGTGACTACTTCGATGATCGCGTGGAGGATGTCGGGTTGGAACGGATCGACGCCGGTCGCCGGGGTCGCGGTCGCGGCGCCGGACTGCGCGCTGTAGTCGAGGTCGACCTCGACGGACATCGGCAGCGAGGCACGCAGGACGCTGAAGTTGCTGGCGACGGCCTCGCTGATTCCGACGTTCCGTGTGTAGTAGTCGTCGAAGAAGGCGCCCTCGCCGAAGCCCGTCGCGGACGCGAACGAGCTCTGGTGGTCGGAAGTGGCGTCGCCGTTGACGGAGCCGCTGGTGTAGGCCTTGTGGGTCGCGAAGAGGTCACGGACGGCCTGTGGGGTCGGGATGCCGTCGACGCTCCCATCTTCGATCGTGATGATGAACGTCATGTCTTGCGCCTCTGCCTCGGTCAGGGCGAGGTCGGGGTAGCGGTTGGACGTGAACAGGAAGTCGCACACCAAGGGATCGCCGAACTCGTCGGCGAGCCGGATGGGCGCGACGGAGCCGGCGGTGGTCGCGGGAGCGATCGTCTGCACCGCCGCCAGCAGGTCAGCGGCTGAGAAGCTGTCGCACGTGTACTGCCGGGCGTCGTGACCGTCGACGGCGCCTGCGTCGGCCGCATTCGACGAGACCCCGCCGGCGTCTGGGGCGGCACCACCCGCGGCGGGTGGCGAGCTCGCCCCTGACTTCGTGGCCGTGCTGGAGCACGCCGATCCGAAGACAGCGAGCAGGAGGAGCAGGGTGGCCCCAGTGACACGTGAACCGTTCATTGTGCGCATGTTGTTGACTCCTGAGAGAGGGCGAAGAGCATCGCGGGTGTGTCGATGAAGAACTCGGCCTGATGCACGAGGCCGTCTCGAATCGTCCACAGATGGCATTCGGAGATGTCGAACGAGGCACCGTTGGCTCGCACGGTTCCGCTGGTCCTGCCGTACTGGACGACGCGATCTCCGGCTTGGAAGAGTTGTTCGGCCTCGATCGTGGACTCGGTCGCTGTGATCAGCTTCGTGACGAAGTCGACGACGCCCGAAGGACCGACGAACGTCCCGCCCCACGGCAGAGCTGGGTCCTGGATGACGACGACATCCGGGGAGCACCACACGAGGACGCCCTTCAGGTCGTTCCGTGAGAAGCCGTCGTAGATGGTCTGCACGATGTCGACGGGTGTGCTGCTGCGGTTCATGACGCGATGTTGGGCGCTCGTGCCGGTTGGCGAATCAGGGAAACCATGTAGGTCTCGACAACTGCCGAGCGCGCGGGTTGATAGACCTGGGAGGTGAGCAGCGCTGGTGATGGGGCAGGGTCGGGCCCTGGGGCGCTGATCGTCCCACTGAGTCCGTTCATCGGCCGCGACCGTGAGCTCGCCGAGCTCGCAGCGCTCTTCGACCGAACCCGGATGCTCACCCTGACCGGATCGGGTGGCGTGGGCAAGACGAGGTTGGCGGTCGAGTTGGCGGATCGCTGCGCGCGCCCCGATGAGATCGTCACCATGGTCGGTCTGGATGTCGTCAGCGATCCCTCGCTGGTGGCAGCAACGATCGGCGCCGCGATCGGCGCGCGCATGGCTTCCGCATCATCCGTCGACGACCAGGTCGTCGCCCTTCTCGCGGGTGCGCCTCGGTTTCTCGTGCTGGACAACTGCGAACACGTCGCATCTGTCGTGGCGCGGTTCGTCGAGCGAGCAGTGGCGGGTGCCCCGAGCTTGCGTGTCCTGGCAACGAGCAGGGCGGTCTTGCACGTGGCCGGTGAGCAGGTGTGGCCAGTTCCGCCACTCGGCGTCGCCCCGTCCGGCAGCAGCGGAGACGAGGTCGCTGCGTCCGACGCAGGTCGCCTGTTCATCGAACGGGCCCGACGGAGCCAGCCTGGCTTCGTGGTGGACACGACGGCTGCGGCGGCCATCGTCGGGATCTGCGACGTGCTCGATGGGTTGCCACTCGCGCTGGAGTTGGCCGCTGCGTGGGCGTCGACACTGTCGATGACCGAGCTCGTCGGCCGGCTCTCCGAGAGCATGGCGCTGCTCAACCCGGAGGCTCCCGAACCAGGCAGGCACCGCACGCTGCGGTCGGTCGCAACGTGGAGTGACAGCCTCCTCGATCCGCTCGACCGGGTCGTGCTTGCCGCGATCTCCGTGTTCGCCGGCCCGTTCACCATCAGCGATGCCGAACAGGTTGTCTCCGGAGTCGAGCCGGCCGAGGTTGTCCACGCATTGCGCCGTCTCGTCGATTCGTCGTGGCTCTTCGCCCTGCACGGCGACGAGACCGGCTACGGAATGTTGAACACGCTGAGGGACTTCGGTCGCGAACTGTTGCGGGCAGGTGAGCACGAGTCCGCCGTGCGGAGTCGCCACGCGCACACGTTCGCGGCCAAGGCAGAGGCATCAGAGTCCGGACTGTCCGGGCCTGAGCAGGCGATCTGGCAGGCCCGGATGGAACGCGCGGCCGGCGACTTCACGCTCGCGCTCCAATGGTCGACTGGGCGCGTGGATGACGACGATGTCGGCGTCCGACTCGTCGGAGCGCTCTGGAGGTGGTGGTACACATCGGGTCGCATTGCCGAGGGTCGCGCCTGGGCGACTCCCGTGCTCACCCACTCGCGGGCCGCGTCACCCGTCCTCCGCGGTCGAGCGTTCTACACGAGCGCGATCCTCGCAGTCGAGAACGGCGACTACGGCACCGCCTGGGCCCATGCTCAATCGGCTCGACGAGCCTTCGACGTGATCGGCGATCACGACGGCGCCTCGAGAGCCAGCACGATCCTCGGCAACGTCGCCAAGTACCGAGGTGACCTCAATGCGGCGATGACTCATCTCAGCGACGCCGTCACCGGGCAACGCGCCTTCGGTGATGATCGCGCGACGGCAGTGGCCCTGCAGAACCTCGCTGCGTTGGTCATCGACCAGGGTGACCTCGCCCACGGTCGGCTGTTGATGGAAGACAGCCTGACGTTGAAGCGCAGAGCCGGCGATCGACGGTCACTCGGATACGGGTTGATCAACCTGAGCGACCTGCTCGTGCGCGAGCACAACGCCGATGCCGCCCGAACGGCACTGGGCGAGGCCGCAGGAATCGCAGCGGAGCTCGACGACGATCGTTTGGCAGCGTTCGTTGCCCACAACCTCGGCGACATCGCTGCCACCGATGACGAGCCCGCGTTCGCCGTTGCTCACTACCGCAACGCGATTGCCGGCTTCCGTCGCGTCGGCGACGTCCGGGATGTCGCACTCGCGCTGTGCAGCTTGGGCCGGACGCTCGTGCACATGGGCGAGGTGGAGCAAGGGCTGACCGCGCTGCGAGACAGCGAGCAGCTGGCCGCCGAGATCGGCGACGAGCTCCGTCTCTCGGAGGCCCGTGGAGCATTGGCCTCATCGCAGGCGACACCAGCATCGAGCAGCCTCCCGGGTGGCCTCACCGCTCGCCAGGCCGAGATCCTGGCTCTTCTCGCGAGCGGGATGTCGAACCGCGACATCGCTGCGCACCTCGTCTTGTCGGCCGGGACAGTGGAACGCCACCTCGCCAACGTGTACCAGAAGCTCGGTGTGTCGAACAGGGTGGGCGCCACTCGCTACGCCTTGGCACACGGGCTCGGCACGTCGGCAGCACCTTGAGCTCCACGTGAGGTGACATACATGGTTTCCCTGATTCGGGGTACCGGCACGGCGTCTTACCGTCAGCGTCGAGCAGTCCCATCCGGGGCCTGCGCGTCGAGGAGACCGAATGTCCATCACCGCTGTCACACGAGGTTTCACGGTCGCCGCCATCCTCTGCGCGGGCTGCGCCAGCACCTCCACCAAATCGGCTCCCGACGGCGCGCCGTCAGCGTCGACGCCGTCCACGCCCGCACCGTCCACGCCGCCCGCACCGGCCACGCCGCCCGGATCGGACGAGGCGCCGGACGGAGGAGGGGCAGTGCAGGTGCGGTTCGTGAACCTCTACGCCCCATCGGATCATCCGGCCGGTGTCGGGCTCAACGGCTTCTTCCAGGGTGACACCTACCTGAACAGCACCGACGGCAGCGGGACACCCAACTTCTCCGACATCGCCTACGGCCAGACCAGCGGGTACAAGAGTGCTGACCCGTCCAAGGTCGGCCAGCTCGAACTGTTCGTCAGCGGTCAACCGCAAGCGATCTCGTCGGTCAACATCGACGGAAGTGCAACGGGCAGGTACACGTTCGTCGTCTACGACATCGGTCAACCCGGCTTCGCCGCCGTCGAGGGATTCAACGAGACCCCGTCCGCCAGCGACGTCGCCCAGAAGTTCCCAGGTGCGCTGTCCGCCGCGCCAGACGGCAAGGCACTCATCGTCGCGGTCGGTGGCCCACTCCAGACCATCACCGACCAGAAGGGCTTCACCCTCGGTCAACCCGGGAAGGGTTGCTTCGCGCTCCAGGTCCCGGACCCACCGAACTCGGGGCAGAGCCTGATCCCGTCCGGCGGTTCGCTCAACTTCGTCGCCGACCCGGGCCCGCTCCAGATCGCCTACTTCGGCAGTGACGACACAGACTGCAGCCAGAGCCCGGTCATCGCTCCGGTCGCCGTCACGCTGGCCGCCGGTGACCGCACCTACGTCGTCGCCTACGGAACGGCAGGGTCTCCAGAACTGCTCAGCATCGACGTTCCGATCGCGGCGCTCGCCGGCGATCAACCGCTGATCCCGAGTCCCACAGCTGTGACCGAGACGCCGTCGTCGGACGTCGATCCGTGCTCGGTCCTCACCGATGATCAGGCAGCGACCGCTCTCGGCGCACCAGTCGACAACAGCACTGGCGACACAACCTCGGGGGCCTGCACCTACACCGCCGGGGCGGCGACCCTGTTCGTCTCCATCCAGACCGGTGTCGACACCGCAGCGTTCGACGCGATCAAGTCAGGAGCATCGAACGGCCAACCCGCTGAAGGCATCGGCGACGACGCGTTCTTCACCACTGACCCGGACAGCATCGTCGCGATCAAGGGCACCACGATGCTCGCGATCGGCCTCGACCGCCACGCCGACAGCGGGCCCGACGACCCCGCCATCGACGACCCGATCATCGCCGCTCTGGCGACCGCGGCGCTGCAGCAGCTGTAGTCAAGTGTGCCGGACCCCATGCCGATGAGTTGACGTGGATTCCAGCGAGCTCCGTGCCGGTTACGTGGCCGAGCAACGCGCTGCTGCTCGTTCAACAGCGTTGCTCGCCGGAGTCGTCGCGATCGCCGTCTTCCCGCTCTGGACGGTGTTCGACGAGATCGTCCTGGTGCACGGTGAGGAGTTCATCGGGCTGCGCATCGGCTTCGAGGTCGCCATCGTCGTCGCGTGGTTCGCGCTCCGCTCGGCGCGGATCGGGCGTCGCTGGCCCGAGCCGGCGGCGTTCTTGCTGGTCGCGCTTCCGGAGATTGCGATCAGCTGGATGATTCCCCGCACCGGCGACCACATCGAGCCATACCTGCTCGGCTTGTCGATCACCATCTATGCGAGTGCTTTCGTGATCGTGTGGCACTGGCACCTCACCGCTCTCCTGGTCGTGTTGACCGGAGCGCTGGTTGCACTGTTCTGCGTGCAGGCCGCCGATCCGATCTCCGCGCCGCAGATCGCGACGATCGTGTTCTACCTCGGTACGGCAGGAGCCATCTCCATCGTCGGCCAGATCTATCGTCACCGCACCGGCTGGCTCAAGTTCGTCACCGAGGCCGAGCTCGCTGACGAACGGCAACGCAACGCCGTCCTCGTGGAAGAGCTCAACCAGCTCAGTCGACAGGATCCGCTCACCGGCATCGGCAATCGCCGGGCATGGGAAGAGCGCGTCGTCGCCGAACTGCTGCGCAGCGAACGGCACGGACGAGCCCTCTCGGTGATCCTGTGCGACCTCGACGACTTCAAGGCGGTCAACGACACGCTCGGGCACGCCGCAGGCGATCGGGTTCTGAGGGCAACTGCGGCCCTGCTGCTCGATCGAGTGCGGGCGACCGATTTCGTGGTCAGGTTCGGCGGTGACGAGTTCTGCGTGCTCTGCCCCGACACCCCGCTCGCCCTCGCGCAGGGCCTCGCCGACGACATCGTTCGACGTGCTCGAAGCTTCGCCTGGCCCGACGGCCTTCGGCTGAGTGTCTCTGTCGGAGTTGCGCAAGCTCAACCGACCGAGACCGATCCGAGCCTCGTCGTGCAACGCGCCGACGCAGCGATGTATCGCGCCAAGCGCGCTCGGAGCACCGTCGCAACGAGCTGACATTCTTTACAGCGACGTGTTTGGTCGTATGGCGGAGTGGGTAAGAAGCCACTGATATTCAGGGTTACTGCGGGCGGTGATATCCACGGCGAGAGGATTCATCATGCAGTCACGATCCCATACCCGTTTGTCGCGTCGGCGACTTGCGGCAGTTCTGCTGGGGGGCAGCCTCATCGCTGCGTCCAC
>JAOBWQ010000070.1 GCA_025463425.1 Ilumatobacteraceae bacterium
GAGCACCAGTGGTGGCTGAAGTACTCCCGCGCCGTGGGCGGCACCGAGAAGCGCTACGACTTCCCGCCCCACGTCGTCAAGGTCTCGTCGACCTCGTCACTGGTGTACCGCATCCAGGTCGACGGCGATCTCGTGCTGCGCGACTCCCCCTGGGATCCGATCGCCGAGCTGCTGCCGATGCGCGAACAGGTCGCAGCACACCTGCAGAAGTCGCAGATGGACTACTCGACCCGCTCGCTGACCCTCGCGGGCGCGCTCGACCCCGACGCGTTCTGGCCGCACACCGACACGATCGGCAACTCGCGCTGGCCGGGCATGAATGGCGGCCCCCGCCGTCGACTCTGAGCCGGTTCGCTCGGGATCGACCTGCGGTCTCGGGCAGTGATCACCAGCGCAGCTGAGACGGTGGCGATGCCGAGCGCTCCGCTGACGCCGATGACCTGATCGAGGACGACGGTGGCGAGCAGCGCGGCAGTGATCGGTTCGGCGAGGGTCACGGTGACGACGGTGGGCGCGGACAGCGTGCGAAGCCCCCAACCCAAACAGGTGTAGACGACGCCGACGGTGACGATGCCGAGGTACAGCGCGAGCGCAACGCCCTTCGGCGTCACGATCCAGTTGGTCGTGCCGACGGCGAGCAGCGGCGCCGACAGGACGGCGCCCCCGACGAACATCGCAGCCATGCAGGTCGTCGAGCTCAGTCCGGCTGCGATCCGTTGCCGACCGATCATCGCATACACGGCCCACGCCAGGCCCGCGCCGAGTGCAGCGAAGATCCCACCGACATCGGTTCGAGCCGCAGGTTGGCCGCCGGCGATGAGCGCGACCCCGAGAACGGCTGCCACGGTTCCGGCGAGCCAACGGAGGGAGGGTGGTCGACGCAGGACGATGGCGTCGATGAGCCCGGAGAACACGGGAGCGCTGCCCAGCGCAGTCACGGTTGCGAGGGCGACGCCCGTTCGGGTCGTGCCGGTGAAGAAGCACACCTGATAGAGCGCCACCGCAACCGCTCCGACGGCGAGTGAGGTGCGATGGCCGGCGAGCTCCGATGGCCGTCGGCCGTCGACGAGTGCGACTGCGGCCAGGGCGACGCCGCCGACGAGGAGACGCATCGCGCCGGCGCTGAGCGGTGACGCCTGCGGCGCGAGACGCGAGAGCGCGGTGCCTGTGGTGCCGCACAGGAGACCTGCGAAGAGGACGACGGTGGAGGCGCGCCGGATGCTGTCACTCACCGAGCAATCATGCGCCATCTGGATCGGTGCAGGATTGCGAAGTCAGTCCGTCGGACGGCTGTTCTGTAGCATGATCTGCCGTGGATGAGATCGATCGCGCAATCATCGACGAGCTGTCCCGGAACAGTCGGTTGAGCAACATCGACCTCGCCGACCGGATCGGTCTCAGCCCGTCGCCGTGCCTGCGCCGGGTCAAGCAGCTCGAGCACAGCGGGGTGATCCTCGGCTACACGACCGTGATCGATCCCACCACGATCGGCCGGGCGTACGAACCGCTGGTGTGGGTCACCCTGTCCAAGGTGACCCGCGAGTCGTTGTCGGCGTTCGAACTCGCCGTGCAAGCCATCGATGACGTCGTCGAGGTGATGCGGATGATGGGCCAACCCGACTACCTCCTGCGGATCGCGACTGTGGACGCGGCCGCGTTCGAGGTCCTGTACATGGATCATCTCGCTGCGCTCCCCCACGTGCAGACGTTGACCTCCCAACTCGCGATGAAGACGGTGAAGCGGAGCGCCGCTGTGCCGCCGCGACCGCGGTGACGGCCGACCTGATCCTCCGCGCAGGCCGGCCAGAAGTGCTCGGTTGGGGACGAGCCACGATGGGTATCGGCTACCCAGACCCACACCAGCGCTCACGCTCGAACCCACACCACCAGCGGCACAGAACCGGAGCACCATGGCGTCCCGAATCGAACTGACACTGGCTGGCGTGGCCAGTGACGCTGCGCTGGCCCGCGCTGCGGTGCTCGACATGCTCAGCGACCAGGTACCCGTCGTCGTCGTTCGCGACGCGGTCCTGATGACGAGCGAGCTCGTCTCGAACGTCGTCCTGCACGCCCCGGGGTTGGCGGTGCTCCGCGCGTCGCTCGAGGGCGGGACGTTCCGTGTCGAGGTCGAGGACAGCTCGACCGTCCTCCCGGTCGTCACCGACGCAGGATCGCGCATCGTCGGCGGACACGGGCTGCGGTTGATCGCCGACCTCGCCACCGACTGGGGCGTCCGGCTCGGTGGCCTCGGCAAGACGGTGTGGTTCGTCACCCGCGTCTGAGTGTGAACCGAGCGGCGGCCGGGTAGGGCCGATGGGTGAACGTACTGGTCGCAGGAGGAACGGGTTTCGTCGGCCGACATCTGGTGCCCGTGCTCTTGGCGCGGGGGCACGACGTGCGGATCATGACCCGTTCGCCGCACGATCGTGACGACGGCGCGGTCGAGGTGTTCGGCGAGATCGCCGACCCGCTCAGCCTCGCCGGCGCGTTGCGCGACATCGATGTCGCGGTCTACCTCGTGCACACCCTGGATCACACGGACTTCGCCGAGCGAGACCGCGTCGGCGCCACCAGCTTTGCCCGGCAGGCCGCGCACTCCGGGGTGTCCAAGGTCGTGTACCTGGGCGGTCTCGGTGAGGACGCGGACGACCTGTCCGAACACCTGCGCAGCCGTCGCGAGGTCGAGCACATCCTCACTGCCGCGCTGCCGACGATCGCACTCCGCGCCGGAATCGTCGTCGGCCAGGGCAGCGTCAGCTGGGAGATCCTGTGCCAGCTCGTCGAACGGCTGCCGGTGATGGTGACACCGCGGTGGGTGCAGACCCCGACGGCGCCGATCGCGCTCGACGACATCGTCGCCTACCTCGCCGCCGCGGTGGAGCTGACTGCCGCCAGCGATCACTTCGACGTCGGCGCGCCGGACCCGATGACCTACCGCGAGATGCTGCAGACGGTTGCCCGCGAGCAGGGTCGCTCGTTGCACATCCTGCCCGTGCCCGTCCTGTCCCCAGCGCTGTCGTCGTACTGGCTGCGTCTCGTGACCGACGTCGATCTGCAGACGGCCCGATCGCTGGTGGACTCGATGGTCAACGAGGTGATCGTCACCGACCGGCGGTTCGAACAGCTCGTCGGGCGTGAGCCGATGCCGTTCATCGAAGCGACCAGGCTGGCGCTCCACGAACGTGCGAAGGTGGGCGCGCAAGCCGATGCTCAGCCGAAGTCCGATGTGCCTGGCTGAGTCGGACCAGCACGAGGCTCCGGTCGTCGGACGGCACTGGGCCATTGTCTGGTGTGCCCTGATCGGCGGCGGTGGGCTCATCGCTGCCACACTTCGCGTGCAGCGCGACAGTCCGGCGTTCTACGCGGCCGGGTTCGGGCTCGCCGCCGTGTGGATCCTGTCCGCGTGCGCCTTCGGTCGCATCCGCTTGACGCATCCGACACGCGTTGTCGAGGACGCGTTGGTCGGTGCCGTGCTCGGCGTGCTGACCTTCGGCGTCTTCGTCGGCGCCGATGAGGTCGGGCGCAGGATCTCCTTCCTGGCCGGTCCGATCCGGAACGTCCTCGGCAAGGCAGATTCCGGATCACTCTTCTGGGTGTTGGCACTCGCGCTCGTGAACGCCATCGCCGAGGAGATGTTCTTCCGTGGCACGCTCATCGATGCGCTCTCGCGCCGCAACGGACCTGGCGTCAGTGCTGCGCTGTCGGTCGTGCTCTACGTCGCTGTCACCGCCGTCGGCGGGAACACCGCCCTGACGGTGGCGGCGCTCGTGATGGGAACGATGTTCGTCGCCGAGCGGGTCCTCACTCGCGGCCTGCTGGCGCCGATCGTCACCCACCTGGTCTGGTCGACGCTCGTCATCCTCCTGCTGCCCCGCTGAGCTGCTCAGTCGCCGTCGATCTCGCCCGTCACCTCGGGATCGTCCGAGGACTCCTCGGTCGGCGCCTCGTCCGCAGGTGGGATCGGGGATTCGCTGACATCGCGCCCGAGCTCTTCGGCATGCTCGACGAGCTCGGCGATCTGTTCTGGTGCGTCCTCTGACCGTGCGTCGATCGCGGCCGCCTCTCGGTCGATCGGGTCGACGTCGGCGGCTGCGGCGGATTCGGAATGATCGGTGGTGCTCATGGACGGCCCGTTCCCGGGATCGCCCGGCACGAAACGGTGACAGCTGGCCGACCTCTTCGTGGTCCGGCTACGGGGCGGTCCGGCCGACGACGCGGCGGGTGGCGATCGCGTCGAGGATCAGCCGGGCGGCCATCACCGCGCCCACACCCTCGCCGGCGCGCAGACGGAGATCGAGCAACGGGGCGAGGCCGAGCTCGCGCAGGAGAAGGTCGTGGCCGAGCTCGCGGCTGCGCTGCCCGGCAACCAGGTGCGCGGCGATCGCCGGTTCGGCACGGCACGCCAGGAGTGCGGCGGCGCCCGTCACCATGCCGTCGAGCACGACGACGCCGCCGGCGCGTGCGACACCGGTGATGACCCCCGCGAGGAACGCGACCTCCGGTCCACCGAGCTCCGCGATCATGTGCGTCGTCG
>JAOBWQ010000123.1 GCA_025463425.1 Ilumatobacteraceae bacterium
CGGGACGCGACCGTCGAGATCGCCCGCCCGGTGCTGGCTCCGGAGTCGCCGATCGTGCCGCCACTCGCGCCGATCGACCTGAGCGAGACGAAGCGCCTGCACGTCGTCGGTGTCGGTGGCCCGGGCATGAGTGCGATCGCGATCGTGCTCGCCGAGATGGGCCACACGGTGTCCGGCAGCGACATGCGCGAGAAGCCGATCCTCGATCGGTTGCGGGCCGCAGGGATCGCGATCCAGGTCGGTCACGACCGGGCCAACGTGCACGGTGTCGATGCCGTGACGGCGTCGACCGCCGTCCCGGCGCGCAACATCGAGCTCGACGAGGCACGCAGCCGGGGCAGCCTCGTGCTGAGCCGCGCGGGCATGCTGGCAGGGATCTGCGCCGAGGCGCGCTCGCTCGCCGTCGCCGGCACGCACGGCAAGACCACCACGTCGAGCATGCTCATGCTGGCCCTGGCCGAAGCCGGCCTGCGGCCGAGCTTCGTGATCGGCGGCGACGTCACCGACATGGGCACGGGTGCACAGTGGACCGGCGGGGAGTGGTTCGTCGTCGAGGCCGACGAGAGTGACGGCACCCACTTGGCGCTGCCGCTGCACGGGACGATCCTGACCAACATCGAGATCGATCACCTCGACCACTTCGGATCGTTCGCCGGCATCGTCGCCAGCTTCGACACCTACCTCGCCCAGATCCCCGGGCCGAAGGTGCTGTGCGCCGATGACGCGACGTGTGCCGAGCTGGCCGTGCGTCACGGTGCGATCACGTACGGGTTCGCGCCCGACGCCGACTACCGGGCGAGCGACCTTCGGCCGTCGGACGGTTCGTTCGTGTTCACCGTCTCGCACGCGGGCGAGCGCCTGGGCGAGGTGAACCTTCCGCTCCGCGGCGTCCACAACGTGCAGAACGCGACAGGCGTCGTCGCGATGGCGATGTCGATCGGGATCAGCTTCGATGTCGTCGCCGCATCGTTGGCCCGCTTCGGCGGTGTGGCCCGCCGGTTCGACATCCGCGGTCACAGCGGGGGAGCGACGCTGGTCGACGACTACGCCCACCTCCCCAGCGAGATCGCTGCCGTGCTGGCAGCCGCGCGCAACAGTGGCGACGAATGGAAGCGGATCGTCGCTGTGTTCCAGCCGAACAGGTACAACCGGATGGCCGAGCTGTGGCCTGCCTACCGTGACGCGTTCGTCGACGCCGACGTGATCGTGCTCACGGACATCTTCGCGTCGGGCACCACGCCGATCCCCGGCGTGACCGGCAAGCTCGTCGTCAACACCGTCCTGGACTCGCACCCGCGGGCGCGTGTCGTGTGGATCCCGCGACGCAGCGAGTTGATCACCTTCCTCGCCGGCGAGCTGCGCGCGGGCGACGTCTCGATCTCGATGGGTTGTGGCGACATCGCGTCGCTTCCCGAAGAGGTGATCGCCGCGCGCGAGAAAGCGAGCTCTGCTCGCTGATGGCCCCGTTCCACGGCGACTCGTCGTTCGGTGACCGCATCGACCAGGCCGCTCGCGACCTCGCTCCGTTCGCCTCGCGCGACGTCGCGCTCGCCCCGCTGACCACCTACCGCCTGGGTGGGCCGGCGGCGCTGGCGGCGAGGCCGCGCTCGCTGGACGATCTCGACGCGCTCGCCAAGACGCTGTCGATCACCGGGCTGCCCGTCCTCGTCGTCGGTGGTGGCTCCAACCTGCTCGTCGCCGACGACGGCTTCGCCGGCATCGCGGTCGTCGTCGCCGACCTCGCCCTCCTCGACGGCACGGGTCCGGGTCAGCACCACACCGACGGCACCCAGGTGGTCGCCAACGCGGCGGCGCCGCTGCCTCGGCTCGCCCGCCGGCTGGTGGCCGAGTCGCTCACCGGGTTCGAGTGGGCCGTCGGCGTGCCGGGAAGCGTCGGCGGTGCCGTGCGGATGAACGCCGGCGGCCACGGCAGCGACATGGCGGCATGCCTCGTCGAGGCCCGCCTCTTCGACCTCTCCACCGGGCGTTGCGCCTGGGTGCCGGTCGGACGGCTCGGTCTGCGCTTCCGCGGCAGCGATCTGGCTGCCCATCAGTTGGTGCTCGAGGCACGCGTCGCGCTCGCCGCCGGAGAACGTGACCGATCGCAGCGCGAGCTCGACGAGGTCGTGCGCTGGAGGCGCGAGCGTCAGCCCGGTGGCCAGAACGCAGGCTCGGTGTTCGTCAACCCGATCCCGGGTGAGCTCACGGCCGGCGAGCTGATCGACCGGGTCGGGCTGCGCGGTCATGTGTTCGGCACCGCCTCGGTGTCGGAGAAGCACGCCAACTTCATCCAGGGCAGCGAGGGCGGGCGATCCGCCGACGTGCGCGCCCTCATCGAGCTCGTTCGTGACCGTGTTGCCGCCGAGACCGGCTTCGTCCTGCGCAGCGAGGTGCGCCTCGTCGGGTTCGCCGACGTGCCCGACGACGAGTCGCCCGGGGTGCCGGTGTGAGCGAGCCGAGATTGCCCCTCGGGGAGGGCAGCGTGCCCGACAAGGCACTCGAAGAGCTGCTGGCCGCGTTCGCCGACTCGCCGCCTGCCGGGCCGGAAGCGATCGACTTCGACGACCCCTCCATCGACCGGATGCTCGGCCTGTCCGATCCGATCG